>JAITDQ010000022.1 GCA_031282485.1 Tannerella sp.
GATAAAATAATCGTTACTTTTGCCCGCAAATTAACAGAATTTAAATGAAAACAGTTTATTTAATTATCATGACATCATTATGTTATTCTTATCTGTCAGAAGCGCAGAACTGCACGATAAGCGGTTATATAACCGATGAAAAAAGCGGCGAAACATTGATCGGCGCATCCGTCTTTGAATCCGGCCTGAAAAAAGGCGCAGTCAGCAACTCTTTCGGTTTCTACTCTTTTACTTTACCCCGTGGCGCAGTGGAAATTCATTATTCATACGTAGGTTATGCGCCGGAAACAGTCCGGTTTGAGTTATCCGGAGACACGGTTATCAATGTCTTATTAACGGAAAATAATGTCCTGCAGGAAATAACCGTTACGGCGTCGCCTCGGGAAACCGGCGTAAAAGGAACACAAATAAGCGCTATCCAGGTGCCCATCACACAACTGAAAGCCATCCCTTCGCTGCTCGGCGAAAACGACCTGATAAAGGCTTTGCAACTCTTGCCGGGCGTTCAGTCGGGAACGGAAGGTTTTACCGGATTCTACGTCAGGGGCGGAGGGCCGGATGAAAACCTGTTTCTGCTCGACGGCGTTCCCCTGTACGACATCAATCACCTGGGCGGATTTTTCTCGGTATTCAATGCCGACGCCATCAAAAATGTAACGCTTTACAAAGGCGGATTCCCTGCCCGTTTCGGAAGCCGTTTGTCGTCCGTGCTCGATATCCGGATGAATGACGGAAATAACAAACAGTTGCATGGGAATATCAGCGTCGGCCTGCTTTCCTCAAAAATCAATCTGGAAGGGCCGCTTCTCAGTGAAAAGACGACTTTCAACATTTCTGCCCGCCGCACATATTATGACCTACTTGCACAGCCGCTTTTATGGTATGCCCAGTCGCAATCGGAAGCGGACAAAATCAAAGCGGGCTATTATTTTTACGACCTCAACGCTAAAATCAGTCACAAGTTGTCGGACAGAGACCGCCTCTTCCTCAGTTTCTACATGGGCGACGATGTTTTATATGCCGAGGTGAAAGATAAATATAAATATGATACGTATGCGGAAACAGAAAAGATGAAAATGAACTGGAACTGGGGAAACCTGCTGACCGTGCTTCGCTGGAACCGGGTGCTCAGCAACAAACTGTTCATGAATGCCACCGCCCATTTCACCCGTTACCGTTTCGATATGGGCGTAGGAAATTCTTTCCAAAGTGATTCCCCCGATACGGATAATTACGATGCAAATATGACGTACAAATCGGGAATACGGGATTATTCGGGAAAAATCGAATTTGATTATGCGCCGAATCCCGGTCACGACATTAAATTTGGAGCCAATTACATCAACCATACATTTCATCCGAGCGTTTTTGTCGCGAAAGCGCACGAAGGCAACACCACTCCGCTGGATACGGTCGTGGGGGACAGAGACGTCTTCGCTCACGAAATCGTTGCTTATGCCGAAGATAATTTCAGTATCGGACGGCATTTCAAAGTCAATGCAGGGCTTCATTATTCCGCTTTCCCTGTGCAGGGCAAATTCTATCATTCCCTGCAGCCGCGTGTAAGTGCTCGCGTACTGCTGCAGGAAAACCTTTCCCTGAAAGCCGGATACACCATCATGAGCCAGTACATTCACCTGCTTTCAAACAATCAGATCAGTTTGCCGACCGACCTCTGGGTGCCTGTTACCAAACGGATCGTTCCCATGAAATCGCATCAGGCTGCCCTTGGAATTTTTTACAGCCTGAAGGATATTGCAGACTTTTCGATTGAAGGCTATTACAAGACAATGGACAACATTATCGAATACAAGGACGGGGCGACTTTCCTGAATATCAATACAGGATGGGAAGACAAAGTCAGCGTCGGTCGGGGATGGGCTTACGGCGTGGAATTTCTGGCTCAGAAAACCGTCGGGAAAACTACCGGCTGGATTGGATATACCTGGGCGAAATCTGAAAGACTGTTCAACCGTCCGGGGCAGGAATTGAACTTCGGACGGGTTTTCCCTGCCAAATACGACCGCCGGCACAGCGTCAGCATCGTTGCCATGCACCGCTTCAGCGAAAAAATAGACATTTCGGGAACATGGGTTTACAATACCGGCGATTGCGCTACGCTTGGTTTGCAGGATTATGCCGCCGACGATGATGGCGATTTGAAATATATCGACCGGCGAAATAATTACCGCAAGCCCGATTATCACCGGCTTGATTTCGGCATCAATTTCCACAAAAAACTGAAACACGGGACAAGAACGTGGAACATAAGCGTCTATAACGTCTATAACCGCAACAACCCGTTTCTTATTATTCCCTACGAAGAGAATTCAGGCGGCAACCCGAAAAAGGTGCTGAAACAAATCTCCCTCTTTCCGATAATTCCGTCAGTAAGTTACACATATAAATTTTAGAACAATGAAGTGCAAATATTTCTTATATACCGTGCCGTTAATCCTATTTTTGTCCGCCTGCGAAAAAACAATTGAGTTCAAGGGCGACGAGGTAAAACCCAAATTAGTACTCAACAGTATTCTGACGACCGATTCCGTTGTGAAAATCCGACTGACGGAGAGCCGTTTTTTTCTGGACAGCAGTCCGTCGTTCCGTCAAATCGACGATGCGGAAGTAACGTTCCGGAAAGATGGCAGCCCGGCAGAATC
>JAITDQ010000202.1 GCA_031282485.1 Tannerella sp.
GATGAAGAGGGCAATTTCTATGAAGCCAATCACCTGGAAGGCGACGTGGACATGTACAATGTAATGAAACAACTTCTTCTGTTACAACAAAAAAGAAAAATATCCATTCCTATCCGTCCCGACCATGGACATCAAATGGTGGACGATTTGAAGAAGAAAACCAATCCGGGCTATTCCTGCATCGGCCGCTTGCGGGGACTGGCGGAACTGCGGGGACTGGAAATGGGAATTGCCAAGTCAATCTTCATAAAATAGTATAAACAATGAAGGAAATTTTTAATTCTTTAAAACCGTTTTTCATCAAAAAGCAGGCGCCTATTTTTCTTTTGGCCATTATAACTTCCGTATCCGTATGGGGACAAATTGATAAGCATTCTATACATGAAAGGCTGGAACTGAATCGAAAATACAAGGAACTATCTGCCCAATACGAAGACAATCCATCCTCCCTTACCGAACAGGAACTGGAATTTTTGCAGGACGACGAAAACAGCAGAGACCCTTGGGACATTAGCGAATGGGGTTGTAGCTGGTATTGCGGAGGAGGTCCCGACAGTATTTGGGCAAGTTCTGAGTTAAAACCGTTTCACGACATTGATTACAAAGCGGAAAATATTTTTGACGACTATCTGAAAACCGCATGGATAGAAGGAGTTCCCGGTTATGGAATAGGAGAAAGTATAACTTTCCGTTTTCTCAAAGAATCGCCCCCCGTTACTGATGTGACAATATATAACGGTTATATGAAAAGTGAAAAAACGTGGCAGGAAAATTCAAGAGTAAAACAGTTGAAAGTGTATGTAAACGGCAAGTTCTATATTACCTTGAATCTGGATGATGCACAGTATAACCAGAATTTCACGCTTGCCAAACCTCCCGGACTGCAGGGGAAAAAAGGCGATTTATATTTAAAATTTGAGATAACCGATATTTACAAAGGAGATAAATATGACGATGTTGCTATTTCCGATTTTGTTTTTAACGGTACAGGCGTTCATTGTTTTGCCAAAGGAACAATGATTTCTGTACCGGATGGCGAGAAACCAATAGAACAACTTCGCATGGGCGACAAGGTTTTGACATTGAATACTATAACAAACAAGATTGAAACGGCCACGGTCTTAAACGTGGCCAGTCAAAAACACCACAATCTTTACGAACTTGATTTTGGTGATATAAAGATTAAAGCGACAGATGATCACCCCTTTTATTCAAATGGAAAATACTATTCAATCACAGAAAACAGTAAATATGGACTCTCTACTCATCCGCTTATCGCTGGACAAGACCTCAGTTCTTTAAAACAAAAGGAAATAAAAACCATTGTTTTACAGAAAATAAACAAACTCAATACTTGCGAAGAAACATTTACTATCACTGAACTTGACAAGAATAAAGTATTTTTTGCAAACGGAATTTGTGTGATGACAGAATAATACAAAGGCGTAAACAACATCATAATGGCCGGAATTTACTTCCATATTCCTTTTTGTCGCTCCCGTTGCATCTATTGCGATTTCTTTTCTTCTACTTCTTTGAATGAAAAAGAATTGTATATTGATTCCATTTGCAATGAATTACAGGATAGAAAAGCGTATTTGCAGGATCAGCCGGTTCAAACCATTTATTTTGGCGGCGGAACGCCATCGCAACTATCGGCAAGGGATTTTGAGAAAGTTTTTCAAATGATAAACCTTTGTTATCCGGAAGTTTACAACCAATTGGGAAATATCGAAATCACGCTTGAAGCCAATCCGGACGATATAAATCCGGAGTATGTAAACGTCCTCCGGCAATTCCCGTTCAACCGGATTAGCTTGGGAGTTCAGAGCTTCGACAACAAGGAATTACGATTTTTGCATCGCCGCCATTCGGCACTGTCGGCCATAAATGCCGTCAAAAGCTTGCAGAAAGCCGGTTTCGACAATATTAACATCGATTTGATATATGGATTGCCGGGACAAACTCCGGTCGTTTGGGAAAAGAATCTGCACCAAGCTATTGCCCTTGATATTCAGCATATTTCAGCCTACCATCTGACTTATGAAGAAGAAACTCCACTGTTCAAACTGTGGAAACAGGGACTGATTCGCCCGGTAGAAGAAGAAGTAAGCATTCTTTTTTTTGATTTATTAGTCCGCTTGTTGGCAAATTCCGGCTTCGAACACTACGAAATTTCCAACTTTGCGAAACCCGGTTATCGTTCCAGACACAATTCCGCCTATTGGAACGGATCGCATTACCTGGGAATCGGAGCTTCGGCACATTCGTACAACGGATTCAGCCGGCAATGGAATAAAAAAGAAGCCGGGGCTGGCTACCGGTTCTATCGTAGCGAGAGAGAAATCATAGATGCAAAAACAGCTTATAACGATTTCATAATTACTCGCTTACGAACTATGGAAGGAATTGATTTCCAGGAACTGGTTGCTCTTTTTGGCAAAGAAAGAAAAACGTATTGCCTGAAACAGGCGCAATCTTATATCGAAACTCAACACCTGGCAATAGACTCCGGACATTTACGATTGACCCGGAAAGGAATAGAAGTGTCGGACAGAATCATGTCCGATCTCCTTGCAGAAGATTAAGATAAGCTTAGGGATGCGAAATAAATAATTTATACTGATTTTATAGACTGAAGACAAAAGACAGAAGAAGATAGAAAAGACGAATAGATAGTCTTACGGTCTTTTTAATCTATCTCTTTCTTCTTTAATCTTTAATCTAATGTCTTATAAGTTATAATTTTTTTATCACTTAATGTTACAACAGTTATAAATTCCAGGTATCCTTTTTTTCAAAGGCCATTTTGACCAGCGTAACGGAATTTTTCGCCCCCAGTTTAAGTATCAGGTTTTTACGGTAAGTTTTTATTGTTTCGACACTAAGAAATAATTTTTCGGCAATTTCCTGGCTTGTATATCCATCTACAATAAGTCGGAGTAACTCCCGCTCCCGGGTCGTAAGCCAAATGGATTGTTCCTTACGCTTTTTCATAAGGACATCAATTTCTTCGCACAGGAAAGTTTCACCGCTTATTACTGTTTCAATTCCGATAATAACTTCTTCTGATAAAGCATTTTTCAGAATATAACCCGAAGCTCCGTTGGCCATCATCCGGTGTGCTATGGAAGATTCATTGTGCATGGTAAGCGCCAATATTTTCATGTCCGGATATTTCGCTTTAATTTCCAAACAAAAATCAATTCCACTACCGTCAGGAAGATTAATATCTAACAACAGAACGTCAGGGACATTGAGAGATAATGCCTTACGACATTCGCCCAGCGTATAGGACGTCCCGGAAACGGTAGCAACGCCCGATCGATTGATTAACTGGCTCAAGCCTTCCACCAGCATTTTGTGATCGTCTGTTATATGTACGTTTATCATCAGATATGTTTTTATGGTATTATATCTTGTTTATTTTGCATCACGAAATAAAAATATATTCAGATATTTTATGCAAAGATAAGATATTTTTTCTTTATGTAATACCCCATAAATGGGATATTATGTAGATATTTTTATGTAAACGGGTTAATTCTTTTTTCCGATGCTATTGAATCCCCTGACGGGGAGTGCATAAAACTAACCCGCGCACAGTATAAAAATGTGAAGTTGCCGCGGTTCTCCCGTCCTGCAGGACTTGCCCGGTTGGTGCGAGGTTCCACCTCGCGCCTTTTATCCCGACAGGTTCAACCTGTCAAAATAGACGGCACGAGGCACAGCCTCGCACCAACCGGGGGTACAGCCTCGTCCGAACATGGGACGATGAAATTGTTAATCCAAAAAAACAAGGGGGACATGCCCCCTTGTTCCTGTTTGCTGCGCTTCGCGCAACTTTTAGTTTTTAGTTCATTTCAGTATTTTCCGTCTCAGCTCGTTCACCGTGACGATGTACACGCCGCGCGGAAAAGACTTCGTTTCCAGGATTTCCGCATCGGATGCCACCCGTTGCGTTATCAGCAGTTGGCCTTGCAGGTTATAGATGCTAACTTTGCTGCCGGCTGTCGCTTGCGAAACGATGATGTCGCCGTTCCTGACTGACACCTGTAGAGACGTGGCGCGCCGCGACTCTACACCGGGACCATCGACGCTGCCAATACCGGTCGGGTTAGCACCTGTACCGCTCAGCGGGATACGGTATTCTTCTGCATAGTCGGCCTGAACTACCAGCGTATCCAGGTATTCCTGTGCTGTTGCCGGACTGAACGACAGAACCACTGCGGCCACATTGTCTTCCACCGTGACGGATACTACTTCAAAGATCCCTTCCGCGCCTGCGGCCAGCGTGAAGGAGGACGACGTCAACTGATTTTGAGGATTGGCCAGCGTTACGGTCACCGTTTCGCTCTTCGATTCCCCTTTGATTATGTCTCCGAAATTCACCGAGGCCGGTTCGGAACTGATCGCCGGACGCGCCAATCCCGCGCCTTCCAATGCGACGGTGACAGACGTAAATCCGTTGCCTTCGCCGCTCAGGGTAAGCGTGGCG
>JAITDQ010000301.1 GCA_031282485.1 Tannerella sp.
AACTGGCTTCAGGCGTGGGAAGACTGTATCCGCGAAGACGGCGGACTGCCGCACACCGCCCCGAATCCGTATCCCGCAGGCGGCGGCCCGTACTGGTGCGCTTTTATCGTAACCGCTCCCTGGAACACCTACCTTCATTACGGCGACATCCGCATTCTCGAAAAATATTATCCCGTGATGAAACACTGGCTGAAATATGTTGACAAATATACGGCCGACGGCCTGTTGAGACCATGGCCTAAAACGGATTACCGTACATGGTATCTGGGCGACTGGGCGACGCCGACAGGCGTCAATCAGACGGATCCCGAATCGATTGATCTGGTGGACAACTGCGTCGTCGGCGAGTGTTACATCCTGCTGGAAAAAATAGCCCGTTTGCTGGGTAAAGACGATGAAGCGCAACAGTTCTCCGACCGTAAATCGGCGCTCGACAAAAAAATTCATGCGACGTTCTACAAAGCGGATTCAGCGAGTTATGCCACCGGTTCGCAAATCGACCATATCTATCCGCTCCTGACAGGCGTGACGCCCCGTGAATTGATTCCTTCCGTTACGCAAAGCCTGTTTAACACCACGGAATCGCGCTACAAAGGACATTTGTCAACAGGTCTGGTTGGAATCCCCGTGCTGGTCGAATGGGCGGTCAGGAACAATCATCCCGATTTCGTTTACAAAATGTTGAAAAAGCATGATTATCCGGGTTATCTCTTCATGCTCGACAACGGCGCGACCGCCACATGGGAACACTGGAACGGCGACCGCAGCCGCCTGCATAACTGTTACAACGGAATCGGCTCGTGGTTTTACGAGGCGATAGGCGGCATCCGCCTTGACGAATCGGCGCCGGGTTATCGGAAAATCATTATCGAGCCGCAAATCCCCGAAGGAATCACCTGGGCGAAAGTCACCAAAGAAACGCCCTATGGAACCGTCTCCGTCCACTGGGAATGTAAAGACCTCTGCATTTATTTCGACGTCTCCCTGCCGCCCGGCTGCTCGGCAGACATTGTTCTCCCGAAAGGAATTTCTCAATTAAAAATTAAGAATTAAAAATCAAAAGATGCGAAATAAACACTGTATTAATGCTTGAAATTTACGTGTAAGAAAACTTATTCATTATAAATATATTTAATTATGAAAACAAATTTTTTATTTATTGCCTTATTAGGTATCTTATGTTGTTCCGGAACAACTAAAAAACAAAATTCAAAATTCGGGGGCGTTCAGATTGGAACGATTACCTACAGTTATCGCGAACTTCCCAACCAGTCGCTGGAAGCGACATTAGATTACGCCGTAAAGTCCGGCCTCAGTTCTGTTGAACTGATGGGCTACACCGTTGAATCTTACGCCGGCATACCTGCCGAAAACAAAAAGGAATGGCGGGCGACTGTTTCGATGGACAAGTTTAAGGAAGTTAAAAAGATGTTTAAGGATAAAGGTGTCAAAATCAATATTCTTAAACTTGAAACCTTCGGCTCGCCCGAGGAAATCGACTATGCTTTCCGTGTGTGTAAAACGCTTGGCGCCATCGGTATCACCACCGAAGTGTCTTACGATGTGGCAAAAAGGGTGGCGCCTTTTGCCGAAAAACACAAGCTGTACTTAATTCTCCATAATCACTGTCAGTCGGGTGACCCGAATTTCAGTTACGATCCGATTCTGGAAGTAAGCAAGGCCGTCAAGCTGAACTTCGACGCGGGTCATTACTTCGGGGTAACGGGCAAAAATCCATGCGATTTCATCCGTCAGTATCATTCGCGAATAGCAAGTTTGCACCTGAAAGACAAAACAGGCCCGACCACTGCCGACGCTTGCGGTGTCAATAAGCCGTGGGGACAGGGAGAAACTCCGATTAAGGAAATTTTGCAACTGCTGAAAAAAGAAAAATATCCGATTGAGGCGGATATTGAACTCGAATACAAAGTTCCGGGAGGTTCCGACCCTGTTCGAGAAGTTGCTAAATGCGTGGAATATTGCAGGGAAGCGCTCAAGTAAAGTTAGAAATGTATGTCCCGGTTGTTCCCGGAGGTTCATGCGTATAGAACGGTTGCCGAAAGGCTTTGCCCGTTACGTATGACCACGCGGAACATCCGAACGACATATTTTACCAGTTGTTTAATAAAGGAATCGTTACGGTGATTCCTGCGTTTTCGTATTTCAGACCGTCGAAACCGGCAAAGACGCCGATGCGTCCCAGTTCCCCGAATCCAATGGAATAGCCGGCTTCGTTACGGTTTAGATGCGGGAGCCACAATGTGCGCAAGTGCAAAGACTCGTTGAACAGATAACTTTGCATGAATGGTATCTGTTTCAGCAGCAGATAGTCGGAGATGTATGCGACGTGCGCCTGCATCCATTTGTCATTTGTTGCGTACCGGTAATTGTCCAACAGGAAACTGTTGTTCAACGATTTCCCGGAGAGAAACATCTCGTTTGTCCTGAAATGTTTAAAATCGGGCAGGTAAGTTTGTCCGGCAGAAAGGAATACGCCTGCATTAAACTCGTAAAACAGCCTGTCGAACAGGGTTAACCGTATGGTCTGGAATACGGTGGCCTCGATTTTGTCGTATGAAGAATTGTTTACGCTGCCGAAAGCCTTGCTGTAGTTTAATCGCATGGTCGGATAGTCGGATTTGCGATAAAATTTCTTCCCGTCCCATACGCTGTAATAATATCGCGGCGTATATTCCAGCGTTATATCCACGGTGAACGCTTCATGGTCGGGCATTCTGTCGTCTTGCCCGTGCGGGCGGTTCGACGCCGGCGTTCCGCCGAAGATGCTGTATGATATGTTGTTTTCCGGATCGTTTCTTTTCTCGTAATTCAAGCCTGTATTGAGGATAAGTCCATTTGCAAGGTCGATTTGATTCGTCAGGCCAAGGTATCTCTTTTGATAAAATTTAGCGGTATTCAGAGCAAAAAAGAGCGAGCCTAATGTATTTCCGAAGCGGCTTGTTCCGTTATTTCCCGCAAAGTCGGCCGTAGTATTACCTGTTGACACGACGAATTTGCCGTTTCGCATCGGGGCGTACGTCAATGTCCCGTCTACCGTTATATTGAGCGCCCGGCGCGCCGTTGCGTAATGGACGGTCGGCGATACGGACAGTGAGCGGTTTTTGTCGAAATTGACGCCTGCTTCTATCCGTTGACCTATCCTGAAACCGTCCACAAAATTATATTCGGTACAGGCAAGTAACAGGCCTCCATACCTGAAATAAGTTTTTTTGCCGGTGTTAATCTTTTCGCCGAACAACAGGCCGGATATCCACTTTGTTGCCGTCCGTTTTTTCAGGGAGTCCGTATTTTCCCGGAATTCCGAAATCTTGCGGATGCTGTCGCGCTGTACATAACTTTGCAACTCTTCTTCGCGTAACGGCAGGTTACGGTTTTCCGCCCAGTAAGCGGAATCCCTTAGCAGGGCAAGGCTGTCGCGCGTCACGGTTATCATGGAATCGAGCGGGCGCAGTTCGAGGTTTCGCTTTTGTTCCTTAGCCGCTTCCGGTTCGACTGTTTTTTCCAATAGCTTAGCCATTTTGTAAGCTTCGCGCGTAGTGAGTTCATCCTTATTAATCAATTTTTCCAGTTCGGCCTGTTCTTTTTGCTGTTTTTTAGTGACGGTTCCGGCCTTGGATGACGCATGTTTCAGGACAGTCGCCGTATCGCCGGCTGTCAAGGTATAATGGTCGTTCGTTTCAAGTTTGCCGTATTTGACGGATGCGTAAAACCGGCCATTGCCTTTTACTCCCATGATATTGATATTGACGGATATATCGTATGCCGTCGGCAGGAATGCGCCGGGTTTTATTTCGTGATATGTCAGCTGGAAACGCATGGTTGTGCCTGCCGTCGAAAGGCTCAGATCGGCTTGCTGTATGGTATAGGTATCATCTACGACATAGAGCGTTCCGCTGACAAGCGTTCCGTTTTTCTTTTTGGGCAAGACCTGTATCTTATGTATCGCATGCCCGTCTTCATTATACGAATCTTCGAGGCGGAATTTATAGACGGAAAAAGACCCCGGAGCCAGCAACCCGCCGAAAGCGGACGGAGTGTAGATGTTACTGGTTATGACGCTTAACAGGACGCGGTCGTCGATTTGGAAGTTTTCGGGGATAGAGTTCGACAGCGCTATCACCCGCTGTTCATACTTGTCGGGTTCGTGATACCGGACTTCGTTCTGCGATTCGAGCACAAGCAGTTTGCCGGTCATGTTCTTTGCTTCCGTATCGTTTATCTGTATTTTTAACAGTTTGGGCAGTTTGTCGATCTTGAATGTGCCTTTGAGGTATACGCCGGCTTCGTAGCTTTTCACCTGATGCAGATGACCGGGAGCGCGTGAGATGACATTTCGCATGATGCGGTACGCCGGATTTTCCTTCCCGGGGAAAACGGTGACTTCGCGTATCGCATACGTTTTTTCCCGTAATTCCGTTTCCAGCGAGAGGCCGTTTTCCGGGACGGAAACGGTAATGACTTTTCTTTCATAGCCGAGGGACGAGATGTCGCAGGTGTATTCGCCTTTATCTATTTTTGCACGGAACTCGCCCTGTTCGTCGGCGATGAGGCCAAGCGTAAGTTCGCGGATATAAAATGTTGCATGGGGAATCGGCTGTCCCTGCTCGTTGACAATCCGGCCGGCGAGCACTTGGGCGGAAAGAGCGGCCGTTAACAGCAGTCCGGTTATTAAAAATACAAATAATCGCATTTTATACAGCTTTCAAGCTCATGTCAAGGCTTTTTACGGAGTGCGTCAGGGCGCCGACGGAGATATAATCGACGCCACATTCCGCATAATTGCGCAACGTATCGAAGGTAATACCGCCGGATGATTCCGTTTCGTACCGTCCGGCGATGCGTTTCACGGCTTCGCGCGTATCGTCCGTATTGAAGTTGTCCAGCATAATGCGGTTGATGCCCCCAACACGCAAAACCTCCTCCAGTTCGTCGAGATTACGTACTTCTATTTCGATTTTCAGCTGTTTGCCGTTTTCTTTGAGATAATCATGTGCACGGGTAATAGCCTGTTCGATACCTCCGGCAAAATCGACATGGTTATCTTTCAGGAGAATCATGTCGAACAGTCCGATGCGGTGATTTACGCCGCCGCCGATACGTACGGCTTCTTTCTCCATGATGCGCATACCCGGTGTTGTTTTCCGCGTGTCCAGGACACGTGTATTTGTTCCTTCGAGCGCTTTCACATAGCGTCGTGTCGTCGTTGCTATACCGCTCATGCGTTGCATGACGTTGAGGACAATCCGTTCGGTCTGGAGTATGGATTGTATTTTCCCTTCGACCGTAAAAGCGATATCACCTTTTTTTACTTCCGCCCCGTCATGAATAAAAACATTCATCCGCATGGACGGGTCGAAATGATTAAATATCCTTCCGGCCATGTCTACGCCAGCCAGTACGCCGTCCTCTTTTATTATCAGGCGGCTTTTTCCCGTTTTGCCGGGAGGTATGCTGCATAGCGTAGTATGGTCGCCATCGCCTGTGTCTTCTGCGAACGCGAGGACGATCAGTTCATCAATCAGTTCATCGGGAGTTTTAACCTTATTCGTCATCAACCTTCATTATTTGTTTTCTATTCGTATGATTTGTATCAGCATTTTTCCGTCTTTGGTTGTGTACGTGATATTGATGCGATACTCGCCTTTGCTGGTAGCCAGTTTGCCGACAAGAAAGCCGGATTCGTTTTTATCCGCGTGATGCGCAACCGTAAATTCAGTGACTTTATTTGCTTGGAAAAAATTCTTCAATATCGCGACAGCCTCGTTTCCGGAGGCTTTTTTGGATGTTCCGGGAACGGAAATATCTACTTCTTCACTCATCCTGTCTTTAAGCAAATCCGCATTACCGGCTTTGATTGCATTGGAAACGGGCGTTATGTCCGCTGCCTGCATGCCCAAAACGGAGAGTACAAATGCTAACATAAAAAATATCTTTCTCATAACAGAATCCTCCTTTATTTATTTATTTGACAAGACAAAGATATGTGTTTTTTTAGACAGAAACAAAAAAAATATGAAAACAATCGTTTAATCCTTTTTTATCTTTATATTTACGCCCTGAAACAGTGAAGGGCAGGAGTTGGCGTACCCGTTACTGTAAAGGCGGGATAATGTTTATTTTATGATTTATGTTATGAGAATTGGAAGATTTTTTTTGTATTTGTTTGCAACGCTGTTGTTTGTCGTAACAGGATGTTTCGACGACAAAGACGACGTAATCCAAAACGAACTTGCTCCGAAGTTGAATGATTCGGAAAAAATCAACAAATTTATTGTGGATTGTACGCAGGAACTTTATTTATGGGAGTCGCAGACCGACTGGAAAGAGTATAGTAATTATGATACGTACCGTAAATATTCCGATCATTATGAATTATTCGGCAAGCTGATATACGAGGAAGACAGGTGGTCCGAATTGACGAACGACATTGACAGCTGGCAAAGTTCGTTGCAGGGGATATCTACGACATACGGATATACGTTAATATTCGGTAAGTTTTTGAATAAGGATGCATATTATGCTATCATATTGTTTGTCTATCCGGGAACCCCGGCGGAAACGGCGGGACTGAAACGCGGAGATATTATTGTCGGAATGAATGGGGGAGACATTACGAGTTCCAATTATACCGGTTTGTATTATTCATCTTCCATATCCCTCCGGTTGGGAGTTCTTGATAC
>JAITDQ010000335.1 GCA_031282485.1 Tannerella sp.
AGGGAATCAGGTGTAAATCCTGAACAGACCCGCTGCTGTAAGCTCTTTTCAATTTTATAATTGATAATCCGCACATTCTTTGCCACTGAGTAAAATCGGGAAGGCGTTCGGAGAACAGAGTAAGTCAGAAGACCTGCCAAATCCGTATTAGTTTAAGGCTTTCGAGGAATAAGGCCGGCGACAGACGGGCAGAGTTTTTCTGCATGTTTAGCCCCGCTTTTTATTGTTTGAAAGCTGTTTAATTAACGTTTAAACGGCTTTTTATGCTTTTGGACAAGGCGATATGCATAAGCGGAATGTTTATGCTATTTACGGTTTCTTCCGCACAAACTCGACAGGACTCATTGCGTACCCTGGACGAAGTTGTCGTTACGGCCGGACGGTATAAGGAAATTATCCCGGCCCAGAGGCTTGCGGGAGAAAAATTAGAAGCGTTGAGCAGCTTTTCCGTTGCCGACGCCATCCGCTATTTTTCGGGCATACAAATCAAGGATTACGGCGGCATCGGAGGACTGAAAACCGTCGATGTGCGCAGCATGGGAACGAATCACCTGGGCGTTTTCTACGACGGCATACAGCTCGGCAATGCGCAAAACGGCCAAATCGATCTGGGCAAATTCTCTTTGGACAATATCGAAGAAATATCACTCTACAACGGACAGAAAAGCGAAATCTTCCAGTCCGCCAAAGATTTCGGAGCGGCGGGAACGGTCTATCTGCGCACCCGCCACCCGCGTTTCCGCGACGGGAAACGCACAAACATGATTTACCGTTTCCGTACCGGCTCGTTCGGCCTCGTCAACCCCTCCGTCCTGTGGGAACAGAAAATCAACAGCGCCGTATCGTCGTCCGTAAACGCCGAATACATTTACGCATCGGGGAAATACCCGTTCCGCTACCGGAAAATGCTGCCCGCCGGCACAGTGGCGTGGGACACGACCGCCGTCCGGCAAAACGGCGACATCCATTCCCTCCGCCTCGAAGGAGGCCTGAAAGGCTATGTGCCAAACGGCTACTGGCACGCAAAAACCTACTTCTACGACGCGGAAAAAGGCATCCCCGGCGCGATTATCAACAACGTATGGAAACACTCGCAACGGCAGTGGGACAGGAATTTCTTCGTCCAGTTTTCGGCGCGGAACATAGTGCCCCTGCCCGAAAACGACGAACTGCTGATAAACATAAAATACGCCAACGACCGGATGCGCTACCTCAATCCCGACACCACGCTGATGTACCTCGACAATACGTTCCGCCAGCAGGAAATCTACGCATCCGCAGCCAACCGGTACTCCGTCCTGCAAAACTGGGACGTGAACCTCTCCGTTGATTACCAGTACAACACATTGAGTTCCAACCTGACAGACTTCGTCTTCCCCGAACGCAACACCCTGCTTGCCGCGCTGGCTACCGCCGTCGAATGGCGGCGTTTCAAAGCGCAGGCCAGCGTACTGGGAACGTTTGTTTTTGAAAACGTCACGCGGCAAAACGCGAACAGTCCCGCCGACAAAACGGAGTACACACCCGCCGTTTTCCTGTCATACCAGCCTTTCGTCCCTGCCGGGAAGACGAATCCCCTTGTCGTCCACACGTTCTTCAAACGCATCTTCCGCATGCCCACGTTCAATGATTTGTATTATACCGACATCGGCAACATCGCCCTGAATCCCGAATATGCAACGCAATATGACATCGGCGTTCAATACGCCAAAGCGTTCGGAAACAGCGGATCATCCCCTGCCTTCGCCCTGAATTTCCGTGCCGATGCCTACTACAACGAAGTCACCGGCAAAATCATCGCCGTACCCAAAGGCAACGGACAATACCGGTGGATGATGATGAACCTGGGATACGTGGAAATCCGCGGGATAGACGTCTCCGCAGGAGCGCAACTGACCGAACCTCTCCACATGCCCCTGCAAGTCAGCGTCTCCCTGAATTACACTTTCCAGCGGGCGCAGGATTTCAGCGACCCGGAAGACAATGATCCCGAAGCCGGCACGTACGGCGGACAGATAGCCTACATCCCCCGCCACAACGGGTCGGCGATTGCAAACGTCGTCTGGCGCTCGTGGGATTTGAATTACAGCTTCATCTATGTCGGCGAACGCTACCACAACTCGTCGAACATCCGCGCCAACTACGAACAGCCATGGTACACCCACGACATGACGCTCGGAAAATCATTCCTGTGGCATGCCGGCGGCGGACGGACGGCGCCCCTCACCGTCAAAATATCGGCCGAGATCAACAATATTTTCAACCGGTATTACGATGTGGTGCTGAACTACCCGATGCCGGGACGAAACGGTAAAGTCATCCTGAAATTAGAAATATGAAGAAAGAAATGAAAAATAAACGTCACATAACGGTTTCCGCAGCGTCCCGCCGGGGACTGCTGCTGTTCGTAGCGGGAATGAGCCTCTGCCTGCCGTCCTGCCGCGAAGAGGCGGAGGTGCTGCCGCCCGAAGTCATTCCCGTGGCGCCGGGCGGGGAAGAGGACGCCTTCGCCGGCTTCTACCTCCTCAACGAAGGAAACATGGGCAGCAATAAATCCACGCTCGACTATTTCGATTTCGCCACAGGCGAATACCACCGCAATATCTATGCCGACGCCAACCCGTCCGTCCCCAAGGAACTGGGCGACGTGGGCAACGACCTGGCTATCTACGGCAGCAGGCTCTACGCTGTCATCAACTGCTCGAACAAGGTGGAGGTAATGGACAAGCACACGGCCGTGCGGCTGGGGCAGATTGATATTCCCAACTGCCGCTACATCCGTTTCCACGGCGCGTATGCCTACGTCACATCCTACGCCGGCCCCGTCGAAATCAACCCCGACTACAAACAGACCGGCTATGTGGCAAAAGTAGATACGGCGACGCTGGAGGTCACGGCGCGCTGCCTTGTGGGCTTCCAGCCCGACGAACTGGAGATAGTCGGCGAAAAAATCTACGTCGCCAATTCGGGCGGATACATGGTGCCGAACTACGAAAGCACAGTGTCCGTCATCGACCTGCGCACCTTTACGGAAACCGGCCGTATAGAAGTCGCCCGCAACCTGCACCGCCTGCGCGCCGACCGTCACGGCAGCCTCTGGGTCACATCGCGCGGCGACTACTACGACCAGCCCTCCCGTCTGTACCGAATCGACCTCTCGCAGGACAAATTAGTCGATTCCCTCGACATCGCCGTCTCCAACTTCTACCTCGACGGCGATTCGCTCTACCTGTACAGCACGGCATGGAGTAACATCAGCATGACGAATGTCACCACCTACGGTATCGTCGACGTTGTCCGCCGCGAAGTCGTCACCCGCAATTTCATTACCGACGGCACCGAGCAGCAAATCAAGATACCCTACGGCATCATGGTACACCCGCAGACGAAAGACATCTACGTCACCGACGCCAAAAACTACGTCACCCCCGGCACGCTTTACTGCTTCGGGAAAGACGGCAAACAGAAATGGAACGTCCGCACGGGCGATATTCCGGCGCACTTTGT
>JAITDQ010000380.1 GCA_031282485.1 Tannerella sp.
TGATTTGCAGCATCGTACTTTTTATGATAAGCTGCGTAAACATCAACATCAGCAACAACGGCGGCTGGAAAACATTAGCCGGAAACGGCATCAGGAAAGAAAAGGAACGGAACGTAAGGGATTTCGACGCAATTGATGTAAGAGGCTCTATCGACGTAATCATAGCGGACGGGAATGATGCCTCCGTCAAAGTTTCGGGAGATGAAAATCTTATCGATTCTATTGAAACTTACGTTGATAACGGAACGTTAAACGTGCATTTCAAGAACGGACTCGGATACGCATCAAAAATCGGACTGCGCGTAACTGTGCCGAACAGCGGACGTATCAGGACGATAAAGGCTTCCGGTTCTTCCGACGTTATAATTGAGGGATGCCTGACGGCCGGTAACATTTTTATTTCCGGGAAGGGAAGCTCCGATGTCAAGGGAAATATAAAAGCCGGGGACTGCGAGCTTCATTTCAGCGGTAGCAGTGACTATAAAGGATCCGTAGAAGCCGTCAACTGCAAGATAAAATGTTCGGGAAGTTCGGATTGCATAATAAGCGGAAACGCGGATATATGCGACATATCCATGTCGGGCAGCAGTGATTTTAAAGGATACGATTTTGTCGTTAAAAAATTCACCTGTTCCGCTTCCGGCTCTTCGGATGTGCAGGTAACGTGTACCGAAGAACTGTCCGCAACCGCCGCCGGTTCGTCCGACATTTATTACAGAGGCCCCGGCAAAGTGATACGTTCGCAGCTCTCCGGTTCGTCCGACTTATATCACAAATAATGGTACAAATGCCAGCATAAAATGACGAGCAGCGTTGAAAGAAAGGCGAATAACATCCAATATCTCCGTGTACGGAAATAGAGCATAATCATCGCCAAACATATATACGAAAAGACAAGCGTGAAAAAGTCGAAACGGATGGACGCGGTCGCTCCCGGTATGGACGAAAAACGATCGACGACCCACATCATGGAGTTCGTCATCATTTCGATCGCCACACGCAATATACCGGCTTCGGGTATCCCCGGCGGAATCGTCATCCACGACAGTGTTGCCGGAATAAGAATCGTAGCCAGAAGGGACAGAAACAGGTTCGTAAACAGAAATACCAGCGAACTTTGTTTAAAGTAATAGAAACACAGGAAGAGCGTCCCCGCCTGCGCCGAAACCGTTACCGTCAGTGTGTCCCAGGGCGACGCCAGCAGCGGATTCCTGACTTCCAGCAAACCGCTCAGTCGGGGCTGAAGGTACAGGATGAATAATACGGCCATATAACTCAGTTGAAAGCCGATATCAAACAAATACAGCGGGTTATAAACAAGCATGCAGAATGCCGCCCCGGCCAGCGTGTTATATTTATCCGGTCTTCTGCCGAGCATTTTCCCGGCCAGATAAATGCTGATCATGATAGCCGCCCGCACAGCCGCCGTCGCAAACCCCGTCATATAGGTGAACATCCATACGCCAAGTATCGTCATGAGATACCTCAGACAGCGGGAAAAGACCGACCGTTCCGACAAAACGGACAATATCAGGCTGATCACCGCCGCAATGATACCGACATGAAAACCGCTTACGGAAAGCAGATGCGACAAACCGGCCACGGCAAACCGCGTACTCACACTCCGCGGCATGCTCCGCCGGTAGTTGAGCGTCAGGGTGGCAAGCACCGCTTTTTCCTCATCGGTGAGATGCAGCGAATCAAGTTTATTGACCATCTGTTCCTGAAATTCGCCTGCATTTCGTAACAGCGCCCCCTGTTCCGCCGGACGCCCCGCCTGCTGTTCGGCAAGCGACATGCGCTGTATGGAAAGAAACACAAGAAGGGCGGCAAAGACAGCGCCCCACACCCAGCGGTTCCGGTAAACGGAGGATAAATCTTTGCGCCGTTTCGAAACGAAAAACGATATAACCGGAAAAACAGCCACGCCCGCAAGAAGCACGATTGAAATCCTCTGCAACGAAAAGCATACCTGAAGAACCGTTCCCGTTATCCAAAAAATAAGCGGCCTGACGAAAGGCCGCTTTTGTATTTCATTTATGACCGACCATTCGCCATAGCTCATGGGGAGAGCATTTTCAAATCCTTTATCGTCTCTATCGGATTCGCCGACTTAAAAACAAAATTTCCGGCGACCAGCACATCCGCTCCGGCGGCCAGCAAACGTTTTCCCGTATCAAGATTCACACCGCCGTCGACCTCAATAAGTGTCTGAAGTCCTCTCGACGATATCATCCGTTTAAGTTTTGCCGTTTTTTCGATGGCATGTTCAATAAACTTCTGCGCTCCGAAACCGGGATTAACCGACATGAGCAAAACCATGTCCACGTCCGCGATTATATCTTCGAGCAGTTCTGCCGGAGTATGCGGATTAAGCGTAACGGCCGCTTTCATTCCCGCATCTTTTATGGCATATACCGTACGATGCAGGTGCGTGCATGCTTCATAATGCACATTCATCACCCAAGCTCCCGAAGCGGCGACTTCTTTGATAAACTTCTGTGGCTCAACAATCATAAGATGAACGTCGAGGGGCTTTTTACATATTGTGCGGACAGCTTCCATGACCGGAAACCCGAATGACAGGTTCGGGACAAACACGCCGTCCATCACATCAATATGCAGCCAGTCCGCATCACTTGCGTTAATCATCTCTATCTCCTCCTGCAAATGCAAAAAATCCGCCGATAATAACGACGGTGCTATTTTATGATTTCTCATTTACCATATATTTTTAAATCCCCACAAAGATACATATTTTTACCGTATATCAAAACTTTCAAACCGGCACACAGAAAAAAAGGCGCTTTTACGTAAGCGCCTTTTTTTAAAATCAGTTTAATAACATTTTTGATGTTTTCCGCTTTTGTTCCGCCCCAAATTCATAAGTACAGGCAAAATAGCGTATAAGCAT
>JAITDQ010000021.1 GCA_031282485.1 Tannerella sp.
TATTCTCATCAAAACGCTAAACGGGAAAACCGTTGTGACAATAAAGGGGACGGATAATGAAATGATAGTCAACAACCTGTAAAATAATCACGTGCCGTATCTGACAACACGGAGACGAAAGTGGTGAACATTCTTTCTACCGACGAGGCTGTGTCAAAGGCACGCGAAATAAATAATATATACCGGTATACTGGAACGTTGAGTGAGCCATTCGTAACAGTTGCCGGTCACCTTCCCCTCTTGAGAGGGGAAGGTGACCTTGATATCCCATACTTGTCTCCCATAACTTTCCCTTTTGTAACTTCTCCATTTTCAATGCTCCGTTCATATCCGGTCATTACATGTTATTTATTTCGCATGTCAAAAAGTCCTGTTTTGTCATTGATAGCGAAGCAATGACGAAACAGGACTTTTTGAACAGCCTCAAACTGCTGGCCTCAATATCTCACCCAACGGGCTATTTCCTTAAAACCGGGCTTCTTGCCATACATTAAAATACCTACACGGTAAATCTTTGCCGACAGCCAGACCATGAATACCGCCGAACCAAACAGTAATACGAGCGACACGAATATTTGCCAGAAGGGTATCTCATACGGTATGCGCACCATCATCACAACGGGTGAGGTGAACGGTATCAGCGAACACCAGAACGCAAGCGGCCCGTCCGGGTTATTCACGCTGTAAATGCCCGCATAAACGGCAAAAATGAGGAAAACCATAATGGGCGTCATAAACTGCTGCGCATCTTCCGGGCTGTCTATCGCAGAACCAATAGCGGCAAACAGCGATGCATACGATATATATCCCCCGATAAAAAATAATACAAAGTAGATAATTATTTCAGCGAAATTAAACGATCCGAGTTTGGCGAGCAACCCTCCGGACGACGACATCGCCGCAGCGCCATATTGCTGCATATCCGGCAGTTCCTGTCCGCTGCTAATGCCCATGAACATTCCGCCGGCGCCAACCAGTACCGCCGTCAGCACACACCACATAAAAACCTGCGTAAGGCCTACAAGCCCTATCCCGATTATTTTACCCATCATAAGGTCAAACGGGCGCACCGACGAAACCATTATTTCGACAATCCGGTTCGTCTTCTCTTCCATTACCCCCTGCATCACCATGGCGCCGTACATCATGATAAACATATAGATGATCAATGTAAACAGCATGCCGATGATACTGCTTATTTCCGACGACGACGCGGTAGTTGTACCGTCCTTGCCCCACTTAATGGTCTGAACATCTATGTGGACGCGGCTGTTCTCAATAATCTCATCAATATTCGGAATATTGAACGATGCGCGTTTTTCCTTCTCAAGATATTGGCTTAATACACGATTCACCTCGCGTTTCAGGTCCTGGGGAATTTGTTTTTCCGAGTAAAAGGCTGCCGCTTTCGGGTTTTTAAGCAAATCATCCGTTATCTCGAGGAAAGCAAAAATGCCGGGATGGTGTTCCTTCGATTTTTCTACCGGCTCCTGCCCGCCGAATACGGCAAACCGGAAACTGTCCGTGTTTTCAAACAGTGAGGCGTATTTGCCGGTATGGTCAACGACGGCCACTTCCTGTATATCACTGCTTTTTATCGAAGAAAGCCACAAGGGCACAAACACCAGTGCGGCAAACAGGACAGGCGCAAACAGGGTTATCAGGATAAATGACTTTTTATTGACCCTGCGCAAATATTCTCTTTTCGTAACGATTCCTATCTTTTTCATCTGTACATAATTTTAACGGTTAGACACTTTTTCCTACGACTTTCAAAAATACTTCGTTCATGGAAGGCAACTCCTCTGCAAACGAAAAAATCTCATATTTCTGCGTCAGCACATTCAGCAGTGCGGAATTACTTATTTCTTTTTCCTTACGGATGCGGACGTTAAGGGTATTATTCGACCCCGCCGTTTCGGAAAGAACGGTAAACAGATCGTCCGGCGAAGATTCGAATACGTCATTCCTTATACATATATTAAATGTATTGGATTTAAAACGGTTGCGGACTTCGTCTACATGACCGGACAGCACAACTTCCGATTTGTTTATCAATGCAATGTCATCGCATATTTCTTCCACCGACGCCATATTGTGGGTAGAAAAAATGATCGTCCGCCCGGCGTTCTTCAAGTCAATAATCTCTTTCTTCAGCTGTTCCGTATTGACGGGATCAAAGCCGCTGAACGGTTCGTCAAAAATCAGCAAATCCGGTTCGTGTATCACCGTCACGATAAACTGTACTTTCTGCTGCATGCCTTTCGACAGCTCTTCGAGTTTCCTGTTCCACCATTGCGCAAGATCAAATTTCTCAAACCACAGCATCAGGCGGCGTTTTGCTTCGTTCGCCGAGAGTCCCTTCAGGCGGGCAAGGTAAATAGCCTGCTCGCCGACCTTCATCTTTTTATACAACCCGCGTTCTTCCGGCAAATAGCCGATACGATAGATATCCGAAGGGAGGTAAGGACGGCCGTCGATAAAGACCTCTCCGCTGTCGGGCGCGGTAATACGGTTAATGATTCGAATCAGTGTCGTCTTCCCCGCACCGTTCGGGCCTAACAAACCAAAAATCATTCCCTGCGGAACGCTGATACTGACTTTATTCAGTGCGCAGTGATTGGTATACTGTTTTACGACATCTTTTGTTTCTAAAAAGTTCATTTTGTTTACTGTTATAATTTCATGTGTATGTTTATTTTCCTATACCGGTTACAATCCTTTCGCCTAACGCTTTACTTAACTTGAGTTTTGTCCCGTCGAGCGCGATTCGTTCCCTCAAAAGCGCTATGACCCTTTCCTCGTCGGACTGAAATTCTTTTATTTGCCTGTTCACATCGTCGATTTTATGCTTTACGATAGCATTTTTCAATGTAAACAAATCATGTATGATCCAGCGTTCCAGTTGATCCCGTTCTTTTCGTCTTTTCCGGGCTTCGTTTTCCGCTTCCTGCTGTTCTTCCGAGATCGTTGTCTGTTGCAGCGCTGTTTCTTCCGGGTCTCTGAAATATTTGCTCAGCCGGTACTTGCTGCTTATCATATCCGCAGCCAGTTCGCTGACTTCAAGATCCGGATGAGCAAGGAAATAATGAGAAGCGATAAATTCTTCATTTTCACATTGGGCAACCGCTTCTTCCAATATCTGTCGGTAGATTGGCGTCTGAATTTCTATCCCGTCTTTTTGCAGTTCCGACCGTATATATTCCGCAACCTTCACAACGCGTCCGGCGCCATTTTCCGTTTCCGCAACAACAAAAAGCGCACGCTCTCCATAACGTAATATATAGCGCAACAGGATGGATTCGTATTTTTTTAACGGGGAATGTCGGTGTTCCCGTTTCTCAACCGCCGTTTCCGTTTCCCCGGCAGTATGTTCATCCCCGGCGGCCGTTCCATCGACGGCATCCGGCGTGTGATTATCCGGCGCTGGATTACCCGGCGCGGAAGACGTCGAAGCGGAAAACGTCTGAACGGGACGGGGCTTCCGACTTCGTATTTTCATGACTTCGTCAATCAGTATCTGCTCCCTCTCGTCAAAAAAATGACTACATTCCTTAATATAAACGGAACGGACAATATTATCGGGGATAACAGCGATAGTCTCCATCATCTCTTTAATAAGATTCGCCCGTTTAATCGGATCATTCTCGGCATCTTTCAGCAATAAGTCCGCTTTAAACCGTATAAAGTCCACTTCATGTTCTTTTATATACAGCGTAAAGTCAAAGGAATTGTGCGAGCGGGCAAAGGAATCCGGGTCTTCGCCTTCGGGAAAAAGAACGATCTTAACATTCATCCCTTCTTCAAGCAGCATATCGGTACCTCGTATGGCAGCTTTTATGCCGGCGGCATCGCCGTCGTAAAGTATGGTTATGTTGTCTGTGAAACGGCGGATAAGGCGAATCTGACCGTGCGTAAGCGCCGTACCCGATGAGGCGACAACGTTTTCAATCCCGGTCTGATGCATGGATATGACATCGGTATAACCTTCCACGAGGAAGCACTTGTCGGCTTTGTTAATCGCCTGACGGGCAAAATGAATGCCGTATAATTCGGAACTCTTGTGATAAATCTCGCTTTCGGGCGAATTTACGTATTTCGCAGCCTTGTCTTTTTTGCCCAGCACGCGCCCCCCGAACGCCACAACCTTCCCGCTCAACGTGTGCACAGGGAAAATGACCCGTCCATGGAAACGATCCGCAACCGTACCGTCATCACGTTTATAAACGAGGCCTGTTTTCAGCAGATAAGTCTCATTAAATCCGTGTTCTATTGCACTCTTGTATAAATCATCCCATTTGTTCGGCGCGTACCCCAGTTGAAATTTGCGTATCGTTTCTTCCCGAAAACCGCGTTCCACGAAATAGGGCATACCGATATTTTGTCCCTCTTCATGTTCGTAAAGGCGGGAAGTAAAAAATTTCTGCGCCCAGCTGTTAACGATCATCATACTCTCCCGGTCGCTTTGCATGCGTTTTTCGTCATCCGAAAGTTCCCGTTCCTTTACCTCAATATGATATTTCTTCGCCAGATAACGTAACGCCTCGAGATACGATACCTGTTCGTGCTTCATAATAAATTGTACGGGAGTGCCCCCCTCCCCGCAGGCAAAACATTTGCATATATTTTTTGAAGTAGAAACATAAAAAGAAGGCGTCCTGTCTTCATGAAAAGGACACAAACCCACAAAATTCACGCCCCTCTTTTTAAGCGTAACAAAATCCGATACGACATCAACAATCTGCGCCGCATCATAAATTTTTTCTACTGTAAGCTTATCTATCATTGTCCGATACAAAAAATATTACAGGGGACAAAATTAATAATTATCCGCAATGTTTACCCATAAACGAGCGAATAGTTTTAAACAATAGTCAATGATTAATGGGAGTGAAGAATGAAGGATGAAGGCTAAATCTTATCTTTCATCTATTATAAACCCTTTATACTATATAGAATACGGGCGTGAAAAAATATGACAAATATTATATCTGCAAAACTTTTTTAAAAAAAGATGTGATTGGGAACAAAAAATTCGTGTATCTTTGCGGGTGCAATTCAAATTGTCACGCACTCTGTTCCCTGCACAGGCCGGAAACTGCGGCAGTTTGAAACGTATTTTATCTTTGCAAACCATTTTTGTTAAATTTAAAAATCAGGTTGGATATGGGATTGCTTTTATTTAATGTAAAACGGGTTATGGGTACGGTTCGCTTCTGGATCGGGAATTCGCGTAGCAAGGCGTTGCCGCAAAGTGTGCTGCCGGCGATCCTGGCGCTGTGTATGGCTTCGCAGAAAGAGGGTTTTTCCGTTTGGCTGGGACTTTTGGGCGTTTTCGGCGTGGTGGTCGGACATCTTGGGATGAATCTTTTTGATGATTATTTCGATTATAAAGTCAAAAAAACGGACTACAGGAACCAAATGCAGCATAAGGGTATGCGTGCTCGCATCCTGAAATGTGCGTACCTTACCTCCGGTGCAACCACCTTGCAGCGCTTGCTCGTGGCCTGTTTTGTTTTCGGGGCGGTTGCCCTTGCGGCGGGATTCGTTATTTTCCTGTATCGCGGCTATGTCGTCCTGCTAATTGCTGCCCTTACGGCGTTGCTGGGGGTGTCGTATTCGGGTGCGCCGATCCGGCTGTCGTATCACGGTCTGGGGGAGATACTGATTGGGATCATGTTCGGGCCGATGCTGATGACGGGCGTCTATTATGCTGCCTGCGGGGTGTTCGACCGGTCGGTTTTATTCGTGTCCGTTCCGGTGGGGCTGTTGGTGGCTAATATCGTGTATACTCACGCGATCATGGATTATGAGCCGGATAAGGAGGTGGGAAAAATGACGTTTGCCGTGCTGCTGAAAGATAAAAAGCGTATGCTGTTCTGCCTGCTTCTTTTGCTTGTCGCAGCTTATGGCGTTACGGTGAGCGGGGTTATATGGGGGTATTTGTCGCCTTACTGTTTGTTGTCTCTTTTGACTCTGCCTATGGCAATCAGTCTCTATCGCCTGATGACGGAGTTTGTGCGTAACCCGGAACGCCGCTTCTCACCGCGCTTCTGGATGGGACCAATGGGCAACTGGCCGCGAACGCAATCGTTCGGCCTGGACTGGTTTATGATTCGCTGGATGCTGGCGCGCAACCTGCTGTCGTTCTTTTGTATTATAATGATGGTGATATTAGTGGTTAGTGGTTAAAATTGTATGAAATCGTTTTTTTATTTGCCGTGGTGGTTTTTTAAGGCTAAGTTTTTGGGGGTTAAACGTCCTTTGCAGACGGTTTTGTTTATATCGGACAAATGTAATCTGGCCTGTAAGCATTGTTCGATTTATCGTGATGTGAATCCGAATATTAAGAGTTTTGAACAGATTAAGGAGGAATTGGAATATTCTTATAAGGAGGGTTCGCGCTTTGTTGATTTTGAAGGAGGGGAGCCTACATTGTGGCGCGACGGGGACAGGGACTTGAACAGCCTGATCCGTCTGGCTAAAGAAACCGGCTTTTATTCCGCGACGATAACGACCAACGCTTTCATGCCGTTTGGCGGCAGTGAGGCCGATTCTATCTGGGTGAGTTTGGACGGATTGGGACAGTTTCATGACGAAATACGCGGAAAGGGAGTTTTCGAACGCCTTGTCAAACATATCGGGGAGGCCGGTCATCCGCATATCAGCGTAAACATGGTTATCAACAGCCGGAATTATTCTTCCGTGGAAGATACAATCGAATTTGTTAAAAACAATCCCTGTATCCGCTCCATATCCCTGAATTTCCATACGCCGTTTCCCGGTACGGAACACCTGTTTCTCGACTGGAAGACGCGTTCCGAAATCATTGATCTTATCATAAAAAAGAAAAAAGCCGGGTATCCGATTATGAATTCCGTGTCGGGCTTGAAGCTGATGAAACATTTAAAATTCAAGAAACAGTGCTGGGTAAGTAATTTCATCCTTCCCGACGGTCAGCGTTTGCCGGAATGTCAGGGAAAAATTGCCGGCATGTGCGATTCCTGCGGATTCTCCATGTCCGGCGAGATGCACAGTGTGTTCAGCCTCAAGCCGGATACGATTTTTGCGGGGATGAGACTGAGAATGTGACATCCGTCGGAGACAGCCGGGAGCTTATGAATCGTATTATAATATCATACCAACTCTTATGTCAATTATTGAAACAATCCGTAAACGCCGTTCCGTCCGGACTTATAACGGGGAAGCGCTGAGTGACGAACATGCCGGGCTTATCCTGGATTATATCGCCGGGTTGCAGGCGCCTTTCGGCGTGAAGGCGCGTATCCGGCTGATTCGCACACATGCGGCGGGCGGTCTTAAACCTGTGAAATTAGGGACTTACGGCTGGATCGACGGGGCAAGGGATTACCTTGCGCTCATTTATGAAGAAGGGCCGCTGGCGGAAGAAGGTGCAGCCTTCATGTTTGAACAGGCGATTCTTTACTGTACCGGACTGGGGGTGGGGACGTGCTGGCTGGGCGGCTCGTTCAGCCGGAAGGATTTCGGACGGCAGGTGACGCCGGCACCGGGCGAGAAACTGAGAATCGTCTCGCCGGCAGGTTATGCGGACGACCGGAAAAGGTTTATCGAAACGTATATCGTAGGTGCGGAAAAGAATCACCGAACACGCAAACCGTTCGAAGCGAATTTTTTTCACAGGGATTTCTCGACGCCGCTGACCGAGACGGATGCGGGTATTTATGCCCTGCCGCTGGAAATGGTTCGTATCGCGCCGTCGGCCAACAATACGCAGCCGTGGCGCGTGCTACTCGACGGCAGGACGCTGCATTTTTACCGGACGTTTTCGTACGGATTTTCATCCATCGACACGGGCATCGCCTTGTGTCATTTCGGGGAGACATGCCGCGAAACGGGTATCGCCGGACATTTCGAGATATTGGACGGCGCGCCCCCAAACAAAAACGCCCGGTATACGATCTCGTGGACAGCCGGGGCGGATTAATAGGCTTCGCGATATTTGTTCCCGTCTTTATCTTCGAGGATGTTGAGGTAGCTTTTGTAGCGCGATTCGCTTATATAGTGTTCCTCCACGGCCTTCCGGACGGAGCAGCCGGGTTCGTTGCGATGGGTGCAGTTGTTAAAGCGGCAACGGGCTGAAAACTTGAATATCTCCGGGAAATAATGCGCTACTTCGGCGCCTTCCATTTCGATTGTCCCGAAGCCTTTGATGCCGGGCGTGTCAATAAGATATCCGCCGTTGGGAAGGGGTATCATTTCCGAAAAAGTAGTCGTGTGCACCCCTTTCTTATGATATTCGGAAATGCCGGCAGTCCGGAGGTTGGCCTCCGGAAGAAGGCGGTTGACGATCGTTGTTTTCCCGACGCCGGAATGTCCCGACAGCAAAGTGACCTTGCCGGAGAGTATCTGCCTCAATTCATCAACGTTCGCGCCCGATACGGCGCACATTTTCAAACACGGGTATCCGATCGTCCCGTACAGGTTGACAAGTCCGTCCAAGTATTCCCGGTCATCATCGTCGCAGCGGTCAATTTTGTTAAAAACGAGTTGCACCGGAATCCGGTATGCTTCGGCGGTAGCGAGGAAGCGGTCGATGAAAACCGTCGTCGTTTCGGGATAGTTTACGGTAATGACAAGTACGGCAAGATCGAGGTTGGCCGCGAGTATGTGCGACTGCTTGGACAAATTGGAAGCACGGCGTATCATGTAGTTACGCCGCGCTTCAATACCGGTGATGAACGCCGTGCCTTCGCTGTTTTCTTCAATCTCCACACGGTCGCCGATGACGACAGGATTTGTACTCCTGATACCTTTCAGGCGGAAAGAGCCTTTCACTTTACATTCTACGGTACGCCCGTCCGCATGTACGGTATACCAGCTGCCTGTGTTCCTTATGACAAGACCGAGCATTAAACCGTCATGATTTCTTTTTCCTTGGCGGCATACAGTTCGTCAATTTTCCGGATAAACCGGTCGTGAATTTTCTGAACTTTTTCTTCCGCATCTTTTTCCACATCTTCGGGCACGCCGTCTTTCACCGATTTTTTCAACGTTTCGATAATCTCCCGGCGGGCATTGCGCACGCTTATCTTCGCATTCTCGGCCTCCTGTTTGGCCTGTTTGGCTAAGTGGCGACGACGCTCTTCCGTCAACGGAGGAATGCCCAGGCGGATCACTTCGCCATTGTTTTCGGGCGTTATACCCACGTCGGAATTAAGGATAGCCCGTTCGATTTCTTTAATAAGCGTCCTTTCCCACGGCGTGATCAGCAGGGTTTTCGCGTCGGGCGTATTGATGGATGCGACGCTTGCAAGCGGGGTCATCGTTCCGTAGTAAGGTACCCGCACGTTGTCCAGAATTTTAGGATTCGCTTTTCCGGCACGGATACGCGCCAACTCATCATCTAAGTAAGTAATAGCGGAAGACATCCTGGCTTCCGCTCCATTAATAATCTGATTTGTGTCTATTGCCATATCTGTTCGATTTTATTTTGACACAAAGGTACGGCTTTTTCGTAAAAAAACAAATAAAATTGTCGTTTTGGGTTTTTCCCGGGCGAGATACGAATTATTAATTATTTGTATTATCTTTGCAATCAAAATTAAATGATATGAACAGACGTCGATTTTTTAATACCACGGGACCATGTAATCCGGAAGACCATTACATGCTGCCCCCCGAAGA
>JAITDQ010000095.1 GCA_031282485.1 Tannerella sp.
TACCCTTCAGACAAGTCAGGAAATTGCCTTCACCGTCGGCTTTGAAAATGCCGATTACTTCTGTACGCTTTTCAAAAAAACACAGGGAATCACCCCGCTGCAATACAGGAATAATAAATAAAGTGGTAATCCGTTGGAAGAAGGCCATCAACAGCAGGTGGGGGAATGTTTCGGTATAGTCCGCACGTTCTTCCCATATTTCGGAATTACGCCGCCAGAACTTCTGAAATTCCTTCAGCAGACTGTGTCCATATCCAGCGAGCCGTCCGGCTTTTGAGGAACGTTGTTTTGCCCGTCCGGCGCGGCTCATGAAGCACCCAGTAGAGTTCATCGCCGATATATCGGTGCAGCTGTGCCGTTGATGGAACAGTACATGGCGACGCTTCCTTCCCTCGGACGGAAGGAAAAAGCCGACGAAGGGATGGTGACGAACATAAGGCTGCATGATTTCCCCGAATCTTGCGGCTTTTTTTTCATAACTTTGCAATTGTCGTTTTTTAATTATCATCTTTGCCGTAATGATAACAGCAACAGACATAAAGGAAATTCTGTACCGGTATGATTGAAGGTTACAGAACTTCACCTTTCATTTTATCCGGATTTTGCCGGCAATCCCACACCGAAACAATATAAATGGTTTCGTTTTCTACGTAGTGTCTGTTCGAAAAGCCATAAACACAAGAGATATAGATAGATACAGGCAAAAACGCATAATGAATAAATTAAGTCCTATATTAGGAAGAGTCATATAAAAAGCTTACATTTGCAGAGTTATAAAAACTCAGTTCAATAAAAAGGTATCAAAATAAAAAAGATTCGTTCTATGCGCAAAAGATTCGAGCCCCAAATAGAGATAGGTCAACTGTTAATAGAAGATACGCCAACCCCCCGAAGCAGGGATGGGATGGCCAACCTGGTAATAGCCCTGCGAGAATTGTACAAAAACAAACCAAACCGGGATCGGATATTGGATATTCTGGAAAGCAAACTAATCAAAGGCAAGCTGCGGACGGGTCGTCCGGGGATGGATTTATGGCGATTGTTTGTATTGTCCCAACTTCGTTTATCCAAGCAATTGAGTTATGATGAACTTCACATGCAGGCCAATTATAACAGGCTGGTCAGACAGGTGATGGGCGTAGAAAGAGCGTCAGGGTTTGAGGAAATAACGTTTGCATACCAAACCATCGTGGACAATGTCAGCCTGTTAGACGATACGAGTATCCAACAAATTAATGATGTTATCGTATCCTTTGGCCAGGGGGAAGTATTTAAAAAAAAAGAGGCGGAAGCCTTGCAATTAAAGAGCGACAGTTTTGTGGTAGAGAGTAATGTTCATTTTCCGACGGATTACAGTCTGTTGTGGGACAGTGCCCGAAAATGTCTGGATATGGTAGGGAAATTAGAAGCAAAGCATGGGCGGTTAGCGGGTTGGCGGAAATTAAGATATTGGCGCAGGAGGATGAAAAATCAGATGCTCATATTGAGCAAAGCATGCGGTTCGGGCGGGAAGAAGAAGGAAGAACGGGTAAAAGCGTGCGCTACCGTCTACCTGCAAACATCAGGACTGTTATCGAAAAAAATAAAAGAAAACATGCATGGATTGCCTGTTTCGGAAGTTTCGGATTTAAGTATTGTGTTGTTACTTGAGTCGTATCATTCGCTGCTGGATAAGCATATAGATTTAGTAGAAAGACGGTTATTAAAAGGCGAAAAGATCCCTCAAGAGGAGAAAATGTTTTCCATATTTGAACCCTATACCGAATGGATCACCAAAGGCAAATTACGTCCCAATGTGGAATTGGGGAAGAAAGAGAACATAACTGCCGACCAATATCATCTGACAGTAGACTGTCAAACAGTGGAACATCAATCGGATTCGGAACTGGTAATCGCACTGGCTGACCGTTTAACGCCAATAAGTAAGATAGGTTCATGGAGTTTTGACAAAGGCTATTGGCATCCGGATAACAGGGGACTGCTTGAAATGGAGATACCTCAAGTGATTATGCCGAAGAAAGGAAAAAGCAACAAAGAAGAAAGCGAGAGGGAAAAAGCAACAGGATTCAAAAAACTGCGCAGGAAACACAGTGCCATCGAAACGAATATACACTCGCTGGAAACAAGGGGCCTGTCCCGCTGTCCGGACAGGGGCTGGGAACATTTCTGCCGGTATGTTGGCTGGGCGGTATGCGCATACAATCTGTGTTGCATTGGCCGTAAACTGCAGGCCGATTACCGTCAAAAAGACCATCTTCTCCAAAGAGCGGCGTAGGGGATATACGTATGGAGATAAAAGAATAGTTTTCAAGGAAAGCTGGGGATATCTATGTCGCAATGTGAGGAAAATCACATTTCTAATAAAAATATTCGGTTTCTCAGCATTATTTTTTCCTGTTTTTAAACCGGAACAGGTTTTTATAATGGGAAAAAGCGAAAAGAACCGTTTGATTATTTACATTAATTAACGCAAATCCCTTTCAGGGGGAGTTTTCGGACAGACACTATATAGAGGAAAGTGGAAAATAATTATAATTTTCCACTCTTAACTTTTAAAGCTTTCGAGTAAACGATTTGTTTGTCTACCATGCTGTATTTTATCGTATCAAGGGCAATCAAATCGCTAAGAATATTACGTGCGGTATAATATTTGATGTGCGCTATGCGGCAAAATTGCTTTATATTGATATGAGGATGACTGTCAAGATAAACAAGTAATTTTTTTACCGGACGTGTAAGCGTAAACAGCAAGCCCTCCGTACTTTCTTTTTTCTTCCACGAAAGAAGCAACACTTCGTTTGCCGGTTTATTTTCATCGGCCACACGTATGTATGCCTTATATTTATCGTCCTTGTCGGGCGCCGTATGGGGTTTGCTGTTACTTGGGGCGATGTATACTTCGAGAACCGTCTTGCCGTTTATCTCCCATCTTGTCGCCGTAAAATGCACGCTCGGCTTCGTATACATCGTCGAAGCCGCCTCAATCATATAATATTCCTCTTCGCTTCTTACTCCCGCAATATTTCCGTTATCCTTCACACCTATAAGCAAACGCCCGCCGTCGGTGTTGGCAAACGCGCTCAGCGTACGCGCAATTTTTTTGCTGTCGCTCACCTCAAACTTAAAATCAAGCCGCTGGTGCTCCCCCTGCGCTATTAAAACCTCTATGGGATTATCTTCCTTCATTTTTTTACCAATTGGAGAACAAATATATGGAAAAACAATTATCTTTGCATGGAAATTTTCATAATTAACATCCTCTAATCCGTATGTTAATTATGAAAAATTATATGAATAAAATTATGTAACAACGTTAAACTGTTAAATTATGAAATTTATTGGAATCATTCCTTCACGCTACGCGTCAACGCGTTTTCCGGGCAAGCCTCTGGTCGATATGAAAGGCAAAACCATGATACAGAGGGTATACGAACAGGTACAGTCTAACGTAGACAGGCTGTATGTGGCAACTGACGATGAACGTATTGTAGAAGCGGTTAAAAAATTCGGAGGCAACGTCATTCTCACTTCCGAAGAGCATAACAGCGGAACCGACCGCTGTTACGAGGCTTACTGTAAAATCGGAGACGATTTCGATGTCGTGATAAATATTCAGGGCGACGAACCGTTTATCCGGCCGGAACAGATAGAACTCCTCAAAAGTTGCTTTTCCGAACCCGATACGCAAATAGCAACGCTCGTAAAACCTCTTGACGAAGACGACGATTTTGAACAAATCCTGTTTAACCCGAATACACCGAAAGTCATTCTCAACAATCGCGAAGAAGCGATGTATTTCAGCCGTTCCATAATTCCTTATATCCAGGGAAAGTTCCATAAGGAATGGCTCAAAGCACATACATTTTACAAACACATAGGGTTATACGCATACCGAGCGGACGTCCTGAAAGAAATCACCGCACTGCCGCAGTCTTCGCTCGAAACGTCCGAAAGCCTCGAACAGTTACGCTGGCTCCAGAACGGATACAAAGTAAAAGTCGGAATAACGGACTTCGAAACAATAGGCATCGACAC
>JAITDQ010000192.1 GCA_031282485.1 Tannerella sp.
TAAACTTGCCGTGTATCAGCGAACTGATATTATCCCAAAAATCCGCAGGTACACGACTGTTGATGCCGGCGTCGCCAATAATTGCAAACCGGCGATCTTTTACGGCAAGGTAAAACAACACGCCATTGCGTTCCCGCGTCCGGTGCATTTTCAGACGGTTGAACCAGTACGCGGCAGCGGCGAGTTCGCCCGAAGGACAATGCTCCGACACGTGTACCCGTATTTCACCGGAAGTATTGCTTTCAGCCTCGCGTATGGCATTGAGGATAAGCTCCTTCTCGTCGTCCGTAAAGAAATGTCGTGCGTCCATAACAGGTCAGAATTTCACTTCGGGGGCTTTTTCAGCGCCTGCCGAAGCTTCGAAATAAGCGCGTTTGTCGAAATTGAACATTCCGGCGAATATGTTGCGCGGGAAACTGCGGATATAGGTGTTGTAGTCGCGCGCCGTGTCGTTAAACTTTTGCCGTTCAACGGTTATACGGTTTTCCGTACCTTCGAGTTGCGCCTGAAGGTCAAGGAAATTTTGGTTTGCCTTGAGGTCGGGATAACTCTCCGCCACGGCAATCAGGCGACCCAGCGCCGAACTCAAGCCGTCCTGCGCCTGCTGGAACTTGGTTATGTCGGCAACGTCCATCTTCGACGGGTCAATCGTCACCGATGTAGCCTTCGCCCGGGCTGCAATCACGCTTTCAAGCGTCTCGTTCTCGTGAGCGGCATAGCCCTTCACGGTGTTCACAAGGTTCGGGATAAGGTCGGCTCGCCGCTGATAAACATTTTCCACCTGCGACCATGCAGCCGAAACAGCCTCATCTTTCTCTACCATTCCATTATAACTCCCTTTAACAGAGGAGTATATCACTATCGCCAGTATGACGATAACGCCAATCACAATTAAACTTTTCTTCATTTTATGCTCCTATTAATGTTATTTTATTACCGTTTGCAAGCGGGTATTTCTTTTGGAAAATCTTTCTGCTCCACGACGTGGATTTCCTCGGGTCGAAAACTACAAGCCAGCCTTCCTTGCAGCCGAGGGAGTCCATATAGTCCGACAGTTGCAGCAGTCCTTTCGGAAGCGTTTTTGAGTCCCGCCTTATTTTCAGTTCTATCGGATAAAGCACGTCTTTGAACTTCATACACAGATCGATACGGTCGGAATTAATTGCATATTCGCGGTTGATATCGCCGCCGCCGTTGACAACTCTTTGCAGGAAAGCCATCATTATAAGGTGCGGGGCAGCCTCTTTGTAGTCGAACTTCTCTTTCCAGATGCCGCTGTTCTCGCGCCAGAACTGCTGAAAATCGCTCATCAGACGCTCCATGTCGATACGCCCGCCTGCAAAATACTTCGACATCTCATACTGCCTGTCTTCTGTCAGAACGTCCTGCAAGTTGTGATTTAACTTGCGGGTAATCACCTCGTTGTAAATAGGATTCGAAAAACCTATGCTGCCGTTGTTTTTGCTTACAATGCCGAGGTTGGAGGTATATTCAAAATCTTCCGAGGAGGTGTCAACAGCATTTCCCAGCAACAGAGACTCGACCACGTTGCGCACCCTTGTTTCTTTCAGTTTTTCAAGCAACTGGTCTATATGCATGTCACAGCGGATGATTATATTGTGAACCGCCTGTTCTGCAAGCGCTTTGGTTACAGGCTTCGTATAATCCGATTCGAGCAGTTTCATAATCACCTCGCGGGCGATAGCGTTTACAAGCCACGGCTGCCCCTGCGTTTGCTCAAAAACATATTCGACAGCTTCTTTTTCAAACACCTGTCCCGTTTCGTCCGTATGCTGACGATACAGTTCATTTATCTGTTCAATAGAAAAATTCCCGATAGTCAGAACTTCCGTAACAATATTAAACGGGCTTGCGGCATGGCGCGATTCGCTGTCGGGACGTACTTTCCAGCGATAGTCCTTGATGTTGCGCATCCCGACTAAGGCGAGTGAGTGCACAAAATCAGCCGTATCGCGGTTATTGTAGCCGGTACGCAGCTGACGGAGAAAAGATACTAACGTGTCTTCGCCAAGCGTATCCGCTTCGTCGAAGAAAATCACAAACGGCTTGTCTAACAACTGGCAGTATCTCTTAAGAGTCAGATACAACACCGTCGTATAATTACTGTAATCCGCGTTCCCGGCAAACGCCTCCTTGTGGGGCAAATCCACATCCTCCATCTGCGCTATCATATTGTGGATGATAGCAGGAATGCCTTCCTTCTCATCAAGAGTCGTCTGAACAGTTTCTAACGTACAATAGTATGCGTAATATTTACCCTCTTCGTTCAGTTGCCGTACAAGTTCCTTCAGATAAGTAGTCTTACCGGTCTGCCTTGGTGCGTGAATGACGACATACTGCTCCATATCAATCAGTTGCCTCACTCCGTGCAACCGTTCGGCGGAGTCTATCATGTAATGTTTGTCCTTTCTGCAGGCGCCTGCTACGTTAAAATATCTCATAAACCTTTGGTTTAAAAAATCCACCGCAAATATAGCAAAAAATCCACTAATCACACGAATTATTTTTATTCATTCGTGTAATTCGTGTAATTCGTGGATTCGGACAGAAATTAAAACTTTCTCAACCGGTGAATTTAAAAAGTCGCCTATATCGGATTTATTTCTTACCTTTGCGGCATTAATGCGAATCGGTATGAATGTTGCTACTGCCGATTCGCATGATTAATCTATTATAATATGTCATTATCAGAAGAAATAAAACGTCGTCGTACTTTTGCGATTATAAGTCATCCCGATGCGGGTAAGACCACGCTGACGGAAAAACTGTTGCTGTTCGGAGGCGCCATACATGTAGCGGGAGCCGTCAAGTCAAACAAGATACGCCGTACGGCGACCTCCGACTGGATGGAAATCGAGAAACAGCGTGGCATCTCGGTTGCCACGTCCGTAATGGCTTTCGATTATAACGGTTATAAGATAAATATTCTGGATACGCCCGGCCACCAGGATTTTGCCGAAGACACGTTCCGTACACTTACGGCCGTTGACAGCGTGATTATCGTTGTTGATGCGGCGAAAGGCGTTGAGGCGCAGACGCGAAAACTTATGGAAGTTTGCCGTATGCGCAAGACGCCGGTGATTGTGTTTGTCAACAAAATGGACCGCGAAGGGAAGGAACCTTTTGATTTGCTGGACGAGATCGAAGCGGAACTTCAGATAAAAGTATGTCCGCTGAGTTGGCCGATAGACATGGGACAACGGTTTAAAGGCGTTTATAATCTTTACGAACGGAAGCTCGACTTGTATATGCCGAGTAAGCAAACGGTGACGGAAAGCATAGAAATTAAGGACATAAACAGTTCCGAAACGGAAAAACACATAGATACGGCTCTTGCGGATAAACTGCGCACGGATGTGGAACTTATAAACGGCGTCTATCCGGAATTTGACGTGACGACTTACCTGGGCGGCGATGTGGCGCCCGTATTTTTCGGTTCGGCGCTGAATAATTTCGGCGTGCGCGAGTTGCTCAACTGTTTTGTGCGCATTGCGCCTTCGCCCCGTCCGGCGTCGGCGGAGGAACGCGCAGTCAGGCCGGAGGAAGAACAGTTTTCGGGTTTTGTGTTTAAGATACACGCCAATATGGATCCGAATCATCGCAGCTGTATTGCCTTTGTAAAGATATGTTCCGGGCGGTTCGAACGTAATGCGAATTACAAACATGTGCGTTTCGGAAAGATGATGCGTTTCAGCAGTCCTACGGCTTTTATGGCGCAGAAAAAGGAAGTTGTCGACGAAGCTTTCGCCGGTGATATCATCGGTTTGCCCGATACCGGGAACTTCAAAATCGGCGACAGCCTTACGGAAGGCGAGGATATCCACTTCAAAGGACTGCCGAGTTTTTCGCCGGAGATGTTCAAATACATAGAGAACGCCGATCCGATGAAAACGAAACAGCTTAATAAAGGAATAGACCAGTTAATGGACGAAGGCGTAGCCCAGCTGTTTATCAACCGGTTTAACGGACGCAAAATAATCGGCGCCGTGGGACAGTTGCAGTTCGAGGTCATACAATACCGGTTATTAAACGAATATGGCGCGCAATGCCGCTGGGATCCGGTCGGCCTCTACAAAGCCTGCTGGATAGAGAGCGACGATACGGCCACACTGGAGCATTTTAAAAAGCGTAAAGCGCAGTACATAGCATCGGATCGCGAAGGCCGCGACGTCTATCTGGCCGATTCCGCATACGTCCTGACTATGGCGCAACAGGATTTTCCCTCCATCCGCTTTCATTTCACGTCGGAGTTTTAATTAATCGCTGCAAACAGCAGCCGAAGGCACGTATCTCATTCGCCGGAAAAACAAAATGACACCCGAAGACGAACCGCTGATTCGTCCGCAGACGGAACAAAATTAACAGAACGGCCGTCGACCCGGTCGCGGAGGCAATTGGAAAAAAATTAGCCTCAGCGACCGGGTCGATTTGCCGAAAAAAAATAAAATTGCCTTTTCGACCGGGTCGCGGAGGCAGTTGCAAAAAAATTGGCCTTTTCGACCGGGTCGATTTGCTGAAAAAAAGTATAATTGCCTTTTCGACCGGAGGAGTGATGA
>JAITDQ010000256.1 GCA_031282485.1 Tannerella sp.
GCATAGACATAATTATTACCCAAAGACGCAGAATCGCCGTACACCGACCTGAAATTTTTAAAAGAACGGCCGTCAAAACGGCTCAGTCCGTTTTCCGTACCGAACCACATGAAGCCCCGACTATCCTGAATAAGGCTACGCACGGTATTAGACGGCAAACCGTCGGCCACTTCATAACACCTGAACCGAAATGTTCCGGCATGCGATGCAACGCACACAATATTTATTGCTAATAAAATATAGAATCTACAGTTAATGCACATAGTTTATAGGGTCTTGATGTTTGCAAATGTATAAAAAAAATATGACAAACAGCATCTGCAAGATTTTTTTTTTGTGCATTTAACATAAATGTGTTAACCAAAGGCGTCGGTTACGAAACTTTTTGCAACAAGGCCAATGACAGTATCGTATAAAAAAATAAAAATATCATCCATTATACAACTGTATTTATCATATAACCAGTAATATATATCCGGTTATCCGAAATATCGGGTTACACAATTTTGTCATTCTATTAGATGATTATTTTGGCAATATTAAGTAAAGACCGCTACGTTTGCAGCCGATTAACGAGACAAGAGAATATCGAAAATAAGTTTAATTTAAAAAGAGTAAGAAACATGAGATTAATTTTTGACCAAAGAACTTTTTGTATAAGCATGCGAAAAGTTATTATGTTGTTTTTTCTTATTGTAAATGTACTTTTCGTACATGCTATCCCTGAGGGCAGGGAAATGAGTGTTACAGATGTCGCACAACAAACTGTTACGATTACCGGTAGAGTAATCGATTCGTACGGAGACCCGGTTATCGGAGCCAATATTATTGAACAGGGAACGACAAACGGAACTTCGACTAACGTCAACGGAGAATTTAGCCTGTCGGTGAGAAGCCCGGAATCAATACTGACTGTGTCGTATATCGGGTTCATCAATCAGGAAATAACTGCTGGTTCAAAAAGAGAACTGGAAATCGTTTTACTTGAGGATTACAAGATGATTGATGAAATTGTAGTAATCGGTTATGGTACGCAGAAAAAGATCGATGTGACCAGTTCCGTAGCAAGTGTTAAATCGGAAGCGTTTAACAAAGGCGCAATTCTTGATGCCGGACAGTTGATACAGGGAAAAGTTGCAGGTTTACAGATTTCTCTGCCGACCGGCGACCCTACAGCCTCTACTTCCGTAATATTACGTGGCAGTACGACCCTTCAGGGCGACCGAAGCCCGCTGATTCTCGTCGACGGTGTTCCGGGTTCATTTTCAACGGTTGCACCGGAAGATATCGAATCAATAGACGTATTGAAAGACGGTTCCGCCACAGCTATTTATGGAACGCGCGGCACAAACGGCGTAATCATTATTACGACCAAAAGCCGGCAGGGAGAAATGCCCGCAACAATAGATTACAGCGGATATCTCTCTTTTTCATCAATGCTTAGAAAAGCCGACTTCATGGACGCAGACGACTTACGCAAACGATGGTCGGAAGGAATGTCCTTTCCCACAGCAAACGACAAAGACTACGGGGCTGCGACCGACTGGCTGGGGGAAATCAGCCGTACCGGCGTGACTCACGTACACAACCTGACTTTCCGCGGAGGAGGCAAACAAACAAGTTTGCTGGCCAATCTTACGTATGAAGAGCGTCAGGGCACCATGAAAAAATCGGACGTAGATAATATACGCGGACGTGTAGAAATTAATCATCGGATGTTCGACGATAAGCTGATAACGACAATGGGCATCATCGCGAACGAGAAAAAATCCTACACGGCTTCAAATTCGGGATTGTATGAAGATGCATACCGCCAGGCCTGTATACAAAACCCGACACAGCCTGTATACGATGAAAACGGAGATTATGTGGAAAGAAACGTATATTTCTATAACAATCCGGTTTCGCTGTTAGAAGAACGGGAAGCCGAATACCGTAACCGTAACCTGCGTTTTACGGGAACAATGGAATTTCGCCCGATTAACAGCCTCTCCCTGAAAGGCATGTACACTCGTAAAGGACAAAGCACTACAAACGGTTACTATCTTACCCATAATCATTACACCACAACCGAAGGCGGATACAACGGTTACGCATACCGGTACAGCAGTGATTTCAGAAGCGACCTGGTTGAACTTACGGCTTCATGGAATAAAAGTTTCGACAAACACGTCGTGGGGGCTATAGCCGGTTATAATTATCAAGCGGACGTCTTCGAAGAATTTGCCATGAATAACCGCAACTTCCCAACAGACGCTTACAGTTATAACAGTATGGAATCAGGATTGGGAATATCGAACGGTAACGGAGGTGTCTCTTCTTATAAAAGCGGAGAGAAGCTGATCGGATTGTTTGCCCGCGTTACTTACAATTATGATGACCGCTATTTGTTGATGGCTTCCATTCGTCGCGACGGTTCTACAAAATTCGGAGAAGACCATAAATGGGGTAATTTTCCTGCCCTCTCGGCGGGATGGCGTCTGAGTGAAGAAGACATGATGGAAAGCATCGAATGGCTGGATAATCTCAAGATACGTGCCGGCTATGGTATCACGGGAACAAATATTTATTATCCTTATCAATCACTGGCTTCTTTAAGTTATTCCGGTTATTTCCTGTATAACGGCTCGTGGATTAACACATTGATTCCGGCGCGAAATCCGAATCCGGATCTGAAATGGGAAAAGAAACACGAATATAATATAGGTGTTGACTTCGCCTTTTTTGACGGCCGTCTGGGTGGTTCCGTCGACGCTTATTTGCGCGACACAAAAGATGCTCTCTGGGATTACGAGGTAGCCACCCCGCCTTACCAATACGGCTCCATCATGGCAAATGCCGGGGAAATACGAAATTCGGGGTTTGAATTAGCGCTTAATATCGTTCCCGTCAGGAACAAAAATATGGAATGGAACTCGAACATTACATTCTCGACAAACAAAAATGAACTGAAAGCTCTCGGTAATGAGAAATTTACTTCCCCGATTGATTATTTTGTAGCAGGATATGCGGGAGAGCCTATACAGCAAGATACACATAGAAATGTAATCGGAGGACCTATCGGAGATTTCTACGGATTAAAATCCGTCGGCCTTTCAAACGACGGACGCTGGGTTGTTGAACGTCTTAACCGCGACGAAGACGGTAATGTTACAGGCGTATATTATGATCTGGCCGAGAATGCCGATGAAAAAGACAAACAACGGCTGGGTAACGGTGTGCCGACAACATTCCTGAACTGGAATAATCAGATACGTTTCAAGAATATGGATTTCTCAATCAGTATGCGCGGCGCATTCGGTTTTGAAATATTAAATTTCCAGAAAATGTATTATGGTAATCCTACGATTCAGTATAATGTACTGAACAGCGCATTCGACCTCCATCCCGTGATTGACTTGTCAACCGGAAAGCCTACCGGAGAACAGACCATTATAAATGATTCGCAGCGCTATGTCAGCGAATACGTTGAAAAGGGCGATTACTGGAAAATCGATAATGTAACGTTAGGCTATACTTTCAATAAGTTTAAAACAAAATACATACGAAACGCGAGAGTATACGCTTCGTGTCTGAATCTTGCCACTTTTACGGGATATAGCGGTATTGACCCGGAAGTAAGAATGACCGGCAATGATCCCGGTCTTGACGAACGCGATAAATTCCCGACGATACGTTCATTTACTTTTGGTATTAATGTAACATTTTAAAAACAACTAATGATGAAAAAGATATATAAAAGGGCATTTTATTTGATAATGCCGTGTATGCTTATAACAAGTTGCTTCGATTTGGAAGAAAAAGTTTATTCCGAAGTTATCGAAAAAGATTTTATTGCAACCGAACAAGATGTGGCATCATTACTGGCCAGTACTTATTCTCCCCTGACATTTATCATGAACTGGCAGGGATACTTTGATTTACAGGAAGAACCGGCTGACTGTATCATAACGCCTACCCGTCCGAACGGCTGGGACGACGCCGGCACTTACAGGCGCATGCATCAGCATAAATGGACGTCGGAACAGTGGCAGCCTGAAAATACGTATCTCACCTGTTACAGCGGTATAAACAGTGCGAACCGTATATTAGACCAGGTAAAAGAAGACCATCTACCCACCGGCGACCTGAAAGAATCGACCATCGCGGAACTGCGTGCCGTACGCGCTTTTTGGTACGCTATCCTGATTGACACGCATGGCAATGTGCCTTTCGTAACGGCTTTTACCGACGAGATTCCGACGCAGGCAAGCCGCGCGGATTTATTTGATTTTATCGTCGCCGAAATGACGGAGGTGATCCCCGATCTAAGCGAAGATGCCAATGCTATGACTTATGGACGCATAAACAAATGGGCGGCATATATGATTCTGGCGCGCCTCTATCTGAACGCCGAAACGTATACCGGTACGGCTCAATGGGCTAAAGCGCTGGAATGTGCCGACAAAATCATCGAATCCCAAAAATATGAATTAGCTCCGGATTATTCGGATAATTTTAAAATGGCGCTGAACCATACGAATAAAGAAGTCATATTTGCCGTCCCCTATGACCGCATTTATGCCGGGTTCGGACAGTTTGCAAAATGGTATCCTCCTGTTTCCCGTTCGGTTTTTGGTTCTTCATATCAATGCTGGGGCGGTTCCGGCGCTAATCCGCAATTTATCAACGCCTATCAGGAAGGTGATAAACGTCTGGAAAAAACATGGTTGATGGGGCCGCAGTACAGTAAAAGCACGGGTGATCTGGTCTGGACATGCGAGAACTATATACCCTCATTGACTTGCAATAAGGATGGCGTAGATCACTCAAGTATCAATTATGGTTACCGCGTATTTAAATACGAGTATAACGTTGAAACGGCATGGAACTGGGAAAACGATTTCGTTTTTTTCCGTTATGCGGAAACATTACTTATCAAAGCCGAATGTTTATTACGATTAGGCCGGGATGAAGACGAAGCGGCTAATCTTGTCTCACAAATCCGTGCACGCGTATTCGATGATCCGTCGAAAGCTACCGTTACGGCAAATGACCTGAAAGCCGACACCAAAATAAAATACGGTACGTTAGACTGGGATAACAACATTGACGATCCGGGCGATCGGCAGCCGGTTGTGTTAGGTGGTTTGTATGACGAATATGGCTGGGAATTTGCCTGTGAAGCGCAACGTCGCACACACATGATACGTTTCGGAACTTATCATACGAAAAACTGGTTTAACCATACGGCAATAGCGGACGGACATACAAAATTATTCCCAATCCCGAACGGTGAGATTATTAAAAACACAAACTTAAAACAAAATACCGGATATTAATGTACATTTATGATTGATGAGAAAGTGCCGGAAATCATAAAAATAAACATATCAAGATTGAATATCCGTATATTTTTATACCATTTCCGACACTTTTTACGTTTTGATTCAAATAGATAAAAGAAATATGAAGAATTACACAATTATCTTATTAATGACTATGACATTTTTTTCCTGTGTCGACAAACATAATTCGGAAGTTAATCTTTCCATACAGGAAGTCCCGTTTACGAACGTACGGTTTACCGACAATTTTTGGGCGCCGCGAATAGAAACAAACCGCACGGTATCTATTCCTTCCGCTTTTCATCAGTGTGAAATAAACGGTAGATTC
>JAITDQ010000284.1 GCA_031282485.1 Tannerella sp.
CTTTGCAGCCTCATACGTTCTTTGACGGTTTTTGTCAGAAACAGAAAGCAGGCATGATTGAGATAGGGACGTTCATTAAAATGCCTTTCAAAACTGCGGCTTAAAAAACTCAAATCGTCTTTTTGAATATCAGGAATATAATTTTCCTTTATAAACCAATCCTGCTTATGCACTATGCTGTAATTTGGTAAAACTTTAACAGCCTTTGTCCATGCCGCATGTACAGCCTCGTATTCGCCGCCTGTAAGACTGAACAGTTCGGGCAAGTCAACCCGAAACGCTACAGTAATATCGGCATCTCTGCTGATAATGCAGCCGTTTTCTACCGCCAAAAGCGGAAATTTGTTTTCAAGCGTTGACGCTTTCATTACATTTCTCATAAATTTCTTTTCTTTTGAATGAACAATCGGGAAAAGTTCCGGCGGCTGATAACATATCGCGGATGGTTGCGCCTCGCCTGCGCTTTCATCAGTCCGTGTTCGCCGTATTTTCTGTTTAAGTGAAAGACGCCGTAAATCAAAACGGAAGCGGCTGTAACGCCAAAAATAATACAAATCCATTGATTTACGCCTGCCATATACATTACCACGAACACAACAAACAGACCCAGCAACCCGCCTGCGAAAATGAAAAGATATTGCGATTTCAATCCTTGAAATTCCGCCGGTTTTCCAATCCCTTTGTTAATGGAAAAATCCATACTGCATTTTATTAGAGGAAGAATGAACGTAAAATCGTTGCAGCAACAATCAGGAAGATACATGCGCCGAACCACGAAGCGGCGGTTTTACCTGTGTCTGGGTCGCCGCTGCTGAATTTGCTGTAAACCTTAACGCCGCCAATGAGACCTACCACTGCGCCAATGGCGTAAATAAGTTTGGTTGCAGGGTCGAAATACGAAGTTACCATTTGCGCCGCTTCGGTTATACCTGCGTTGCCATTGCCCTGTGCAAGGACGCTTGCGGCAGTCAGCATGAAAGCGGCTGCCGTGAAAATAATCTTTGAACCGATACTTTTTATTTTAATCATAATCATTTTTATTGTGCTGCGGAGATTGATATGCTTTTCCGACAGCGGTTAATATTTTTCTTTACTGTTTTTATTGTTCAACTTAAAAAATCGGACAATTCAAAATCGCCGTAATCCGTGTTTATTTCTTCGTTTTCCGTTTCGGGCATTGTGCTTTGAACATGCCTGTCGATTATCGTTTTTATCCAGTTCATTTTGCCCTCATCGCCGTTTGCAAGCAGGTCAAACATATCTGTATGTTCCAGTGCAACTATTGTTCTAACTGTCTTTTCGCTTACCGTTTCGGGCTGTTCGTTTACCGCTTTTGCAACTGTCTGCAATTCGTCATAATCAAATCCTTCGGCAAATGCTCTTTCCTGCCCTGAAGCCCGATTCTGTTCCTCCGCTTCTTCAATGCCAAAGTCAATCTCATCTTCATCTCCATCTCCATGCTCATCAAGCGGAATACTCATAATTTCAGGATTAACATTTTCGTCGAAAACCTCGTCCAGTTCGTCTGTCGGTATTACTGCAGATTTCCGTTCTTCGGTTTTTGCCGCAAAAATATCCGCTTTTTCTGTTACATTTTCTGTTTCCAAAATTGTGGCAGGTGTTTGCACCGATTGGCTGCCGTCATGCAAGACAAAGCGGCTTTTGCCCATCACATCAGGAACGGTATTCGGTTTTTCGTGCTGCACATCCCTGTCCTTTTTCGTTTCCACATGTTTTGGAAAAGCAATGCGGTAAAGCAAATAAAGAGCGGCGAGCATAATGATTACTGCAAGGAATTTCATTTTCAAAATTCAATTAAATCGTTATTGTTTTTCTTTTTTAATTCACTTTGATACAGTTCGATAATTTCATCTCTGTGAGATTCGAAATGTTCTGTCAGGATGCTGTCTATATACCCGCCAACAGTAATATCCTTATCGGAAATCATTTTTACAATTTTTGATATGGTAGAGTGTACCTTTTGACTGATATAGACGCACTGGCGGCTTTGTAAGTCTTTTTTCCTCAAAAACAGGGAAGCATAATCTGTTGCCTTTTTTACCAAAGACCGCTCATTGTCTTTTTTATTAAACCGTTTCATATTCAATTTTTTTGTTAAAATATGTCATCACTAATTTTTTTCCTGTATGCCTGCGATATGTCGTCTTGAAAATTATCGAAATGGTGAGCCAGCACATTATCAATGTAACTGAACAGCGACACTTCGTTATTGCCGACAACCTGAACAATCTTTTGTATTCGGTCGTGAAATTCTCTGCGGATATAAACTGTTTTACCCAAACGCGCCGTAATGCCCGATTCGCGAATAAACAATGACGTATAATCCGTCTGCTTTCTGATTTTTTGATTTTTCTTCATAATTTTAATTATTTAAAAATGATATTTTTTTTGAATGACTGTATAATATCATCACCGAACTTTTCGAAATGATGAGTCAATACATTGTCTATGTATCCGAAAAGCGACACTTCGTTTGCTCCGATAACGGAAATTATCTGTGAAATGCGGTCGTGATACTCTTTGCGTATATACACCGACTTTCCAAAGCGGGCAGGAGGCAAATCTGATTCGCGAATAAACAGCGACTCATATTCCTGCTGTCGAGAGCGTTTAGTGCGATTTTCCTCTTTGGGCTTTTCCTGCGTTTCGCTTTGTTCCGTTTCAGTTGAAGCAACAGATTGCGCTTGAGGCTTTATCTGAACGTTTGAAATACCATTATCACGCTCATAAATAGACTGAAGCATGGCGGCTTCGTCTATTTCTTCTATCATTCGGTTATTCTTTGCCATCATGTTTCAATTTTAGAATTTCACATATTTCGTCAGACAACAGGTCTATATTACTGCCTTTAAGCGAATTTTTATCCGCAGGAAAAAGCGTTGAGCGGAAAATCGTGTTTTTATCTTCCGACATTTCCTTGCGGAAGCGGACAGAATTTGGCAACCCTGTTTTCATTATTTGAAGCCCAAATTCACCGATGGCATTTTCGTATGCTTCATATAACGGTGATTTTTCGCGTCCGTCAACCATATTCCAAAACAGGTAAAGCCCTTTAATGCTTCCCTTGCCCACACTGATAATGTTATCGTTGAGCATCAACGCATATTGAAGCGTACTTTCAAGCACGAAACGGTCGGCGCTGACAGGAGTAAAAATATAATCCATTGCTGCAAGCGTTTTTACTACGCCTTTACTGTTGAGTGTTCCGGGCAGGTCGAAAAATATAACGTCAAACGGATTTTCCGAACAGTCAATCAACGCCTGTGCGTCTTCGATTGCCGTTTCTGCCGTACTGCCTTTGACGTGATACGCTTTCAAACCGCCCGAGCGGTACATTTCGAACGCCATTCGCTTAAAATAATCGTTACCGATTACCAAGCCTTCGTCTCGCTTGCGTTCTTTAACTATGCTGTGTTGCGGAAAATCGCAGTCAATCACGGCTACGCGATAGCCTTTTACATAATGCAGATAAATGCCGTTAGCACTGTTACTGCTGTTTTGCCCATTCCGCCCTTTTGGGTGGAAAAAGCCACAAATACTGTTTCTTTTTTCATTACTACAAATGTTTTATTAAAGTAAATAATATGATATATGGTTATAAATCAGTGATTAAATATTGATTTACAATGTTAATTCTATGTTTTTCGACTGAAACGTATCGGTATTTCCACACAGCAGTATGACAGTAATTCAGTACGGAGGTACTTATATATATCAATACAATTGTATTTATTGACATACATGTTTCTGTAAGCCAGTACTGCATTGTTTTAATGCCTATGCGTTTCTTTGATTGTTTTCTGTTTTGTATATTCATTTCAACATATATTTAATTGTTCTATTCAATAATACTTTGCTTCTGCAAATCCGTGTTTATTCAAATCAATATTTCACTGTTGCCGTGAATAATTATTGATTTACGACTGCAAAGGAA
>JAITDQ010000310.1 GCA_031282485.1 Tannerella sp.
ATGTTTAAGTATGTTGAGACATTTACTGTTGGGACGAATGAATGGGAACTGGTGCAGGGCGGTCCGGACGAGTTCGGCACGTACTTCAGGAAAGAAATTCTTTTACCCGAACTTGACGAATTTATATATAATAACGGTCATGTGCTGTGTTACATTTTTGACAGGGTAGACGGTATGGAGGTGCAGTCTAATTTGCCTTATATTAAACCTTTCGGAGATATTATCAATGGTAAGGAGTATTTCTGGAGCGAGACGTATTCATACGATTTTGTGCCGGGCAACAAATCCGGGGCAGGGTCTGTTATGATTTATGTCAAGTATAGTGATTTTATTACTTCCTTACGTCCCGGAACCTGGAAATTCCGCATTGTCCTGAATTATTAAATGGAAAACAGCGTTTTTTTTGAAATGGTGGCCAAAACCCTCTACGGGCTGGAGGATATTTTGGCGGAAGAGCTTACTGCGCTCGGAGCGGAGAATGTTGAGACGGGTAAACGAATGGTTTCGTTCACCGGCGACAGGAGGATGCTTTATAAAGCCAATTTTTGTTGCCGTACGGCATTAAGGATTCTGAAACCTGTTTGTCATTTCGAGGCGGATAATGCGGATACGGTTTACCGGGAAGTTAAAGGTATTGAATGGGACAGGTTTCTGTCGCTTGACAAGACATTTGCGGTTGATGCCGTTGTGTACTCCGAGAATTTTAATCATTCAAAGTTTGTTGCCTATCGTGTAAAGGATGCGATTGCCGATTATTTTAATGATAAATACGGGAAGCGTCCTTCCGTAAGGGTTAATAATCCGGATCTTTATGTGAACATCCATATTTCCCATAATGAATGTACCGTTTCGCTCGACAGTTCGGGCGAGAGTCTGCATAAACGCGGTTATCGCGTCAGTCAGGTTGATGCGCCGCTTAATGAGACGCTTGCGGCCGGTATGATTCTTAGAACGGGCTGGCGCGGAGAGTCTAATTTCGTTGATCCGATGTGCGGGTCGGGTACGCTGCTTATTGAAGCGGCAATGATCGCCTTGAATATCCCTCCGGGCGTCTGCCGCAAGGAGTATGCGTTTGAACGGTGGCCTGATTTTGACAGGGATTTGCTCGATGAGATATATAATGACGAATCGGGGGAACGTGAATTTAATTTTAAGTGCTACGGTTCCGATATTTCCCCGCTGGCGGTGGAAAAAGCCGGGAAGAATATACGCAGCGCCGGCCTTTCGAAGTATATCGAACTTAAAATCATGCCTTTTCAGCAATACGCCGACGCCCCGAAACCGGGAATACTCGTGATGAATCCTCCGTACGGCGAACGTATCTCGGCGAATGACATCCTTGACCTGTACGCCATGATAGGCGAACGCCTGAAACATGTTTTTATGGGATATAACGCATGGATATTGAGTTATAAGGAAGAATGTTTCGACAGTACGGGCTTGCGTCCCAAGCATAAAATCAAAATGATGAACGGCGATCTGGAGTGCGAATTCCGCTGTTACGAACTGGTCGAAGGGAAGAATAAAGATTATAAGAGAGAACTGAAGCTCAGCGAAAATCAGCAAAATTACAAACGGGTTGAATACGACGCACGACGGGATGAACGCGGAGGGCGTCAGGCGAAAGACGATAATCCGCATAACCGCTATGACGAAAGGAAGCCCGGACGCCGTATTAACGACGGACGAAGCGAACGTTTTGATGAGCGTAAAAGACCGGACGAACGGCGCAGAACGAATGAACATGAACGGTACGCAGGGCATAAGCCGAAAGATGAAACCTTCCGGAAAAAGTATGATGAAACCCCGTCATTCAGGAATAAAAAATTTGCGGAGGAAAGAATAGCCGGCAAAAGTCCCGAATCATCTAACGGAAACAAAAAACTCTATCCGAAGAACAGGAAACCCTACGGCAGCAGGGACGACAAACCGCATGACCGGAATCACAAATCTCAAAAAAATATGAACGATGAGGATTAAAAGTTTTTTACTGATACTGAGCGTGCTGTTGCCCGTGTCGGCCGTCATGGCGCAGAAGAAGGAGCTTACCATTCAGGACCTTGTTCCCGGCGGGAAAAACAGTTACCGTTTTGTACCTCAGTCCGCAGGGCAACTGCAATGGTGTGGCGACGAATATATTTACGTCAAAGGGGATAGCCTGCTGGCGGCTTTGCCTGCGGATAAAGAGGAACGTGTGGCTTTTACAAGGGAACAGTTGAATGAAACGCTTGCAGCGGCCGGACTTCCGCCCGTCGGTTTCATGCCTTATTTTTTTGTGCCGGATAACAGGAAAGCGGTGATTGCATTTGTATATGGGAATAATCGCGTCCATTATGATCCGAAAAAGCATGAGATAGTCGCCAATTATGTTTTGGACGGGGACGGCAGCCGTTGGGAATATGATAAAACGAACGGGAATATTGCATTCACTAAAGAAAATAATGTATATATCGTCACACCCGGCGGAAAGACGGAAACCGTGACCGACGAAACGGATAAAGGTATCGTTTGCGGGACGTCGGTGCATCAGAATGAATTTGGCATACACAAAGGGTTATTCTGGTCTCCCAAAGGCAGCGCCCTTGCCTTTTACCGTATGGATGAAACAATGGTGACGGACTATCCCGTCGTTAATGTAAATGAACGGGTGGCTAAGGTCGAACCGTTTAAATATCCCATGGCAGGGATGAAAAGCCATGAGGTGACGGTTGGCGTCTACCGTCTGTCCGATAAACAGACCGTATGGCTGAAGACCGGTTTGCCGAAAGAGAAATATCTCACAAATATAGCGTGGAGTCCCGATGAAAAGAGCCTTTATATCGCAGAATTGAACCGGGGACAGGACACATGCCGGCTGGTACGCTACAATGCGGAAACGGGTGAGCGTGAAATGGAACTGTTTGTCGAAACAAATGCGCGTTATGTGGAACCTCTGCAGCCCGTTCTTTTCCTTCCCGGTAACCCGCAGCAGTTTATCTGGCAAAGCCGTCGCGACGGATATAATCATCTTTATCTGTACGATACGGACGGCCGGATGATAAGGCAGTTGACATCCGGCAAATGGCTTGTGAAAAATGTGTCCGGCTTTGACGAAAAGGGTACGACCCTGTTTTTTACGGCTACGGCGCCCCGGGACGTCCGCTCGGCGGAAGAAGGCAGTCCACTTGAGACTTACGCATGGCAGTCGGACATAAAGACCGGCAAGCGTAAATGTTTAAATATCAAAACGGGCGTTCACAGTGTCAGCCTGAGCGCTTCCGCTGCGTACGTGCTGGATTACACCTCCTCGCCGTCGATACCCCGTGATATAGATATAATCAGCGTGAAGGACGTCCGTGAAGTCAAGTCGCTCTTATCGGCAAAAAATCCTTTCGAAGGTTATCGTATGCCGGATATGGAAACAGGAACGATTACGGCCGCCGACGGCAAAACAAAACTGTATTATCGTTTGATAACGCCACCTGATATGGATGCGACGAAGAAATATCCCGTGATTGTCTATGTTTACGGCGGCCCTCACGCACAATTGGTCACCGGAGGATGGCTGAACGGTGCGGGCGGCTGGGATTTGTATATGGCGTGTAAAGGATATATTATGTTTTCAATTGATAATCGCGGGTCTGCCAACCGGGGATTTGAGTTCGAAAGCGTTATACACCGTCATCTCGGCGAGGTGGAAATGGCTGACCAGATGAAGGGAGTGGAATTTCTGAAATCCCTGCCCTGTGTCGATCCGGAACGTATCGGCGTACATGGCTGGAGTTACGGAGGTTTTATGACGACGAACCTGATGCTTACTCATCCGGATGTTTTCAAAGCCGGCGTTGCGGGAGGGCCGGTTATCGACTGGCGCCGTTATGAGATTATGTATGGCGAACGTTACATGGATCACCCGGAAGAAAATGCGGAAGGATATAAAAACTCCTGTTTATTGAACAAAGCGGCAAACCTGACGGGAAAGTTACTGCTGATTCACGGCAGTGTCGATCCCGTTGTTGTGTGGCAGCACAGTTTGCTGTTTGTCGAGGCCTGTGTCGAGGCCGGGACATTTCCCGATTATTTCGTTTATCCCGGTCATCCGCATAATGTTACCGGAAAAGACCGTCCGCATCTTTATGAAAAGATTACGAGGTATTTTGATGATTTTCTCAAGTGATGATTTTTTTTAATTTATAAATAGATAGGAATGAATATTTTGTTATTAGGTTCGGGAGGGCGCGAGCATGCAATGGCATGGAAGATCGCGCAAAGCCCGAAAACCGGCCGGCTGTATATTGCGCCGGGTAATGCCGGAACATCTGCCGCAGGTACAAATGTCGACATAAAAGTGAATGATTTTCCCGGAATCAGGGAGTTTGTGCTTGGAAATGAAATTGACATGGTCGTTGTAGGGCCTGAAGACCCGCTGGTTAATGGGATATATGATTTTTTTAAGGCGGATGAAGCGCTGTGTGATGTTCCTGTGATAGGGCCGAGCCGGTTAGGCGCGCGTCTTGAAGGGAGCAAGGATTTTGCAAAGGCTTTCATGATGCGTCATCATATTCCTACCGCACGGTATAAGAGTTTTACCGCCGGACAACTTGACGAAGGTATCGCATTTCTCGGCACACTGAAGGCGCCTTATGTGTTGAAAGCGGACGGACTGGCTGCCGGCAAGGGCGTGCTTATCATAGATTCGCCGGAAGAGGCGGCCGTCGAGCTGGAGAATATGCTGCAAGGCATGTTCGGCGATGCGAGCCGTACGGTTGTGATCGAAGAATTTCTGGCGGGCGTGGAATGTTCGGTTTTTGTCGTAACGGACGGTAGAGATTATAAAGTGCTGCCGGTAGCAAAGGATTATAAACGTGTCGGCGAGGGGAATACCGGCTTGAATACGGGAGGTATGGGCGCCGTTTCGCCTGTCCCTTTTGCGGATGAGGCGTTTATGCAAAAAGTAGACGAACGTATTATCCGTCCGACAGTCAACGGACTGAGGGAAGAAGGGATAGATTATAAAGGTTTTATTTTCCTGGGTCTTATAAACGTTGAGGGGGAACCTGTGGTTATCGAATATAACTGCCGGATGGGCGACCCGGAAACGGAGGTTGTGATGTTGCGCATACAGAGCGACCTTGTTGACCTGCTTGAGGGTGTCGCCCGGGGTGATCTCGGAGAACGGGAGTTGCGGGAAGACCCGCGCACGGCCGTAACCGTCATGCTTGTCAGCGGAGGTTATCCGGAAGCTTACGAGAAGGGAAAAGAGATAAGCGGACTGGAGAATGTGCCGCCGGAAAGCGTGGTTTTTCATGCCGGGACGACGATGAAGGACGGTAAGATTTATACGGCCGGCGGACGTGTTCTTGCGGTCAGCTCGTATGGCGCGACTAAAGAGGAAGCGCTGTCCGTATCGTTCAGAGGAGCCGGTGCAATACGGTTTGATAAGAAATATTTCCGTAGTGACATCGGTTTTGATATTTGATTTTGAGGTTGGGTTATGCCCTCCTGATCGTTAGTATCGAAAAAACAGACACAGGTAAATATGAGTTATCGTGTTACGGATAAACAGTTGAGATCATTGTCGGACAGCCGGCTGTCGATGATGTTGACCGTTGCGGCCTGTTTACTGTGCTGGGTTTTATGCTATGAATATTCAACCGGTTTTTCTTCGGAGACGGACGACACGACAATGCCTTTATGGGCGCTTGCCGGCCGGTTTTTTAATAACAGGCTGTTTGCTTATTCGGCCGGTTTGTTTATGGCAGTAACCGTTTCCTGTGTGATACAGCGTGTGTGTGATATGGAAATGCTTATCGGGAAGCGTACGCGCTTGCCGTTCATGCTGTTATTGTTATTGATAAGTACGAATGTGGAGGTGCTGCCGGTGAAAGAAGTTACAATCGTTTCGGTGTGTCTTGTGTTTGCACTTTATGGATTTTTCAAATCATATCAGTCTCCCGAGGCAACCGGAATTTTTTTCAATATGGGTGTGTTAACGGGTTTCGCGGGTTTGTTTATGCCACAGATATTGTGGTTTATCCCGCTTTTGTGGATGGGTATGTACCGTTTTCGTTCGTTGAAGTTAAGGAGTTTTATGGCTTTGCTCACCGGAGTGTTTATCGTCTATTGGATTGTAAGTGCATGGTGTATGTGGAAGCATGATTATGATATGTTTGTATCTTTATATAAGGGGTTGGCGAATTTTAAAATTTTATCGGCGGAAACGTTTCAATATTACCGGACAGGTTTGTATGTCTTCATTTTATTGTTTATACTGTCATTTTTTCATGTCAGGATGAATGTGCCGAATAGCGGCGTACGTATACGTCGGACTTTGTCCTTTTTGCTTGATATGTCTGTCTGGTTATTGATTCTGATATTGTTATACGGAGAGGATTCGGATTCGCTCCGGATGTTATTATATATTCCTTCGTCTGTACTGATCGCATATTTTCTGGAAAATATCCGGCGCAGACTTCGTTTTGTCCTGTATTATCTGATGCTGCTGAGCTGGCTGGCGTCTTTTATGTTACGTTTATGGAATTTTTGATAGAATACGGTTATGTGGGTGTTTTTATAGCGTCGTTTCTTGCTGCGACGGTCTTGCCGTTCAGTTCGGAAATCGTGCTGACCGGCGTGCTGCTGGGCGGAGCGTCTTACTGGCCGTGTATGATTGCGGCCGGTACGGGTAATTTTCTCGGAGGGATGACGTGTTACTGGCTGGGTATGTGTGGTAAGACGGAATGGATAAAAAAATATCTGCGTCTTGATATAAACAAGCTGGAACGTGTTCGGATGCGGATAAAGAATAAAGGTTCGTGGATAGGATTTTTTGTTTTTTTGCCCGGTATAGGCGATTTTATTGCCGTCGCACTTGGTTTTATGCGGGCTAATGTCTGGATCGTTGCCGTGTCGATGCTTGTAGGAAAAGTTTTGCGCTACTGGGTTTGGATGGAGCTGGTTTATAAAGTGCAGGATATTGTTAAGTAATGGAAGGGCTGAAAGCCCGATAATCAATAGCGCAGGGCAACGCCCTGCGAACAGGAAGCCACCCCGTTCATCAAGCCCTGAAGGGGCGTAATCAAATGAAACAGGACGGATTACGCCCCGTTAGGGCTTAGTGGCGATATACGTTTCCCACACAGGGCGTTGCCCTGCGCTGTTGATTATGCCCTTTCAGGGCACTTTTGTCGTCATAAAGGTTTCCGCACT
>JAITDQ010000137.1 GCA_031282485.1 Tannerella sp.
GTCACCTTCGAGATAGGCCGGCAGTATGTGCTCATCATCCGGTTTGCTTCCGATAGTAACGGCGGCGTGACCGTCGTCAACAATGGAGTTATTCCCGACAAACCCATTAACGACGATGAGGAATGACAAGAGGTCGACGGTCTCCTTTTCGATATAATTGGCTTACTCCAGGTACAACTCAATAACCGATATTTCCGTGAACGGGGAGGTTCAGGGTGACGTTGATTGTGATGTGTGCGATCGAAGTAAAAAGGCAAAAGGGAGACTTTTTCTCAAAAGGCTCCCTTTTTACAGGTTTTAATAGGTATTAGTCTCTAAGGCAAAAAGATTGTTTAGGTTATCGGTGCAAAGGTGAATAATATTTGACACCCCTGCAACTTTTTTTTTATATTATACAACATGTTTTTGGCGCTTTTTTGAATTTACGGCTGTTTTTTTTTGAAAAAATCATGATTTTAACATAATTCGTTCGATTTTACTTCGAATGATATGCGATTTCCATTCCGGTTGCTTCGGCCGAAACCTGTCCGTCCGAAAAAATCAGGAGGCCGTTTACATAAGTTTTCCATACCGAATGTCGAAAAGTATATCCTTCAAACGGAGACCACTTACATTTATATAATATGTTTTCTTTTGATACGGTTAACGGTTTATCGGGATCGATAAGCACGATATCGGCATAATATCCTTCGCGGATATATCCCCGCCGGTCGATACGGTACAAGTCGGCGGGGTGATGCGACATTTTTTCCACCACTTTTTCCGGCGTGAACAGGCCGCGCGCCGCCATGTCGAGCATGGCCGGCAGTGAATGTTGGACTAACGGCCCGCCGGAGGCTGCGGTCAGGCACGTTCCTTCCTTTTCGGCAAGCAGATGAGGTGCATGATCCGTGGCTACCACCGCAATCGTATCGTCCGCGACGGCGCGACGCAGTGCATCACGGTCTTCTGCCGTTTTTACGGCGGGATTCCATTTTATCAGGTTGCCGTATCGCCTGTAATCTTCATCGCTGAACCAGAGATGATGCACACACGCTTCGCCTGTTATACGGCGCCCGCTTAACGGTCCCCGGTCAAGCAGGGACAGTTCCTTTGCCGTAGACAGATGAAACAGGTGCAAGCGCGTCCCGAGCTTTTCCGCCAAGTTGACGGCTTCGGAAGATGAGGCATAACAGGCTTCTTCGCTCCTTATTTTCGGATGAAACGATATGTCCAAGTTTTCCCCGTACCGGGCTGTATAAAAGGCTTTGTTTCGCCGGATAATATCTTCTTTTTCCGCATGAACGGCTATCAGCATATCCGTTTCCCCGAAAAAACGGCGTAACGCTTCTTCCCTGTCGACCAGCATATTTCCGGTAGATGATCCGAGGAAAAGTTTTATTCCGGGTACACGTTTACGGTCAAGTTTTGCCGTCAGGGGGGCGTTATCGTTTGTTCCCCCGAAAAAAAACGAATAATTGGCGGCCGATACTTCCGATGCACGCCGGAATTTCCATTCCAGCGCATCGAGCGTCACCGTCTGCGGATTCGTATTCGGCATATCCATATAAGTTGTGACGCCGCCTGCAACGGCAGCCCGGCTTTCGCTCATGATATCGCCCTTATGCGTCAGTCCCGGTTCGCGAAAATGCACCTGGTCGTCAATAGCGCCCGGCAACAGCCATTTGCCGGAGGCGTCAAGGACGTTCACATCCGCCGCCGGGCGTTCCTGTCCGTATACCATGCGGGAAGAATCCCCGGACAGGGCATCTTCGTCATACACCCCGGCAATATATTTACCGTCAATCATGACGGAACCTTTAAACGAACGTCCTTCGTTTATTATCCATGCATTTTTAATCAACGTTTTTGCCATTTGACAAGCCGGTTACTGTTTTTTCGGGTATTTACGGAAGAAACTCTGCCATTTGAGGCGCAGGACGCCGAAGAGCGCTTCCCCGAATATGGACGTATTCATCTTGGACGTTCCCAGCACGCGATTGACAAAAACGATAGGCGCTTCCACCAATTTAAAACCACATTTATAAGCGGTAAACTTCATCTCTATCTGAAAGGCATATCCTTTGAAATGTATCCTGTCAAGCTCAATCGTCTCCAGAACCCGGCGGCGATAACATTTAAAACCGGCCGTCGTATCTTTTATCTTCATCCCCGTCACGCAGCGCACATACACCGAAGCGAAATACGACATCAGCACGCGTCCCAGCGGCCAGTTCACCACATTAACGCCGTTAATATAGCGTGAACCGATTGCCACATCGGCGTCCTGCTCCACACACGCGGAATAAAGTTTCTGCAGATCATTCGGATTATGACTGAAATCGGCGTCCATTTCAAATATAAAATCATATCCGCGTTCAATCGCCCATTTAAAGCCGCAGATATAGGCCGTGCCAAGTCCCTGTTTACCCGAACGTTCTATCAGGAACAGACGTTCCGGAAAGTCCTGCTGTTGCAGTTTTTTGACAATGACTGCCGTTCCGTCAGGCGAACCGTCATCTATAACGAGAATATGAAACGGTTTCTCCAGACCGAAAACGGCGCGGATGATATGCTCAATATTTTCCTTTTCATTATATGTAGGAATAATTACAATGCTATCTGACATACGCTTATCCAATTTATATCAATAATTTGTCGTAAAGATACGAAGATTTTCGGATTCTCACAGGAAACGGCAAAAAAATAAGGTTACAGCAATAAAATTTGCCGTAACCTTTTCGAAACAAAATAAAAGTTTGTTAGCCGATCATCTCGGCGCTTCGTTTGATAAAACGGCTCAAAGATTCGCCTTTCAGCATGCCGTTGCTCAGCAATGCCAGGTCAATAAGCTGGCTTACCAGCGGGTTTTCCTGTGCATAACCGGCGAATACCTGATTGCGTTGCAGGCGCAGTTCATCTAATTTTTTATTCGTATTCGTCATATCTTCTTTTTCCGCCTCCGTTATCTCCTCCTGTTTTTTCTTATTTTGAATTTCGCGCAGGTCACGCTGACGCGCCTCCCACCCTTTTATGTCGTCCAGCAGGGGTTTTATTTTATCGGCGCACTCGCGTTCCTCGTCTTCAAGCACTTTCTTCACAAGTTTATGATCCGTATTGAGGACAAGGTTATAGCTGTCGGGCAGTTCGCCGTAAAACGCCATTCCCGGCTGTATGGATGCCATATCGCGCATACGGCGCATGTATTCGCTTTGCGTGAGTATGACGGGATTCGCTTCCGCGCCCAGAGCTTCGAACGAAACGATGAAATCCGCCTTTTCCATTGCCGGGATCCGGCTTTTAAAGATTTCCTGCAAGGCGTTTTTTTGATCTTCGCCGAGGCCGACTGTCTGTACGTCATCTTTGCGGATGATATTTCCCACCGTATCGCTGTCGACCCTCACGTAACGTGTTTTTTCAAATTTCTGCTCTAATTGGCCGATCATCGGTATATCTAACTGTCCGTCAAACAGCAGCACGCCGTATCCCTTATCTTTCGCCGCCTGTATATAGCTGTACTGGTCATTCGGCTTCGTTGAATAAAGGTATACAAGATCGCCGTCCTTATCCGTCTGGCTATCCTTAATCAGATTCTTATACTCTTCGAACGTGAAATATTTATTATCTACATCCTTAAACAATCCGAACTTAACGGCGCGTTCGTAAAACTTCTCTTCGCTGAGCATTCCGTACTGAATAAATATTTTCAGGTCGTCCCATTTATTTTCGAACTGTGTACGGTCATTTTTAAATATATCTTCCAGGCGATCGGCTACCTTTTTCGTTATATGCGTTGAAATCTTCTTCACATTCTGATCGCTCTGAAGATACGAACGCGACACATTCAACGGTATATCCGGCGAATCGAGCACACCATGCAGCAAGGTCATAAACTCCGGCACGATTCCTTCTACCGAATCGGTCACAAAGACTTGGTTACAGTACAGTTGTATCTTATTTTTGTGAATATCCATATTGGTGCGTATGCGCGGGAAATACAGGATACCCGTCAGGTTAAACGGATAATCGACATTCAGGTGTATCCAGAACAGAGGTTCTTCGCTCATCGGATAAAGTTCCCGGTAGAAAGCTTTATAATCCTCTTCTTTAAGTTCGCTCGGTTTACGTGTCCAAGCCGGGGTGATATTGTTTATCACGTTATCTTCGTCCGTATCCACATATTTACCGTCTTTCCATTCCTGTTTTTTCCCGAAAACAATCGGTACCGGGAGGAAACGGCAATATTTCGCAAGCAGTTCCGTTATTTTGCTTTTTTCAAGGAACTGTTTGTTATCGTCGTCGATGTAAAGGATTATATCCGTGCCGCGATCGTCTTTTGTCGTTTCGGTCATTTCATATTCGGGCGTACCTTCGCAGCTCCATTTCACTGCGACCGCATCTTCGCGGTACGATTTTGTGACAATCTCCACTTTTTTCGCCACCATGAACGACGAATAGAATCCCAGGCCGAAATGCCCGATTATGGAAGCGGCGTCATTCTTATACTTCTCCAAAAACTCTTCAGCGCCGGAAAAGGCGATCTGGTTTATATACTTTTCGATTTCTTCGGCTGTCATACCCACGCCTCTGTCCGACACAATCAGTTTTTTCCCGTCGATACGGATGCGAACCGGCATATCGCCCGCTTCGCCTTTAAATTCGCCTACCGAAGAAAGCGTTTTCAGTTTTTGCGTTGCGTCGACAGCGTTCGAGACAAGCTCACGCAGAAAAATATCGTGATCGCTGTATAAAAATTTCTTAATTACCGGGAATATATTTTCACTCGTAACCCCGATATTACCTTGTTTCGTTTCCTTTTTTGCCATATTTATTTTGTTTTAGATTAATTTTTTCCGACATCACAGAAGCAAAAAAAATGCCGGACATGCAATGTCTGACATTTTGTCATTTACAGAACCGTTATTTTCAGTTTTCCGATAAAGCGACGGAGTGTATGACCTTATCGCCGGTCTTGTCATAATCCAGTAATACCGTTTCGCCTTCCTTTACTTCTTCCCGGATAATGATGTCCGCCAGTTCGTCCTCCACATATTTCCGTATAGCGCGTTTCAACGGGCGGGCGCCAAACTGGACATCATAACCTTTGGACGCGATGAAATCTTTGGCGGCGTCCGTCAGATTAATCTGATAGCCGACCTGCCCGATACGTTCGAACACTTTCTTCAGTTCAATTTCTATAATACTGTTTATCGATTCCTTTTCGAGCGGATCAAATATCACAATATCATCCACACGATTGATAAATTCGGGCGCAAAAGCCTTATTCAATGCCTTTTGTATCACGCCGTGCGCAAAGCGTTTATCGAGCGTATCGCTTCCCAGCGGATGAAAACCGATGCCGCGTCCGAAATCCTTCAGTTGCCGTGTTCCTATATTGGACGTCATTATCAAGATCGTATTTTTGAAATCCACCTGACGGCCAAGGCTGTCCGTCAGATGTCCTTCATCGAGCACCTGCAGCAGCAAGTTGAACACATCCGGATGCGCTTTTTCCATTTCGTCGAGCAGCACAACGGAATACGGACGGCGGCGCACTCTTTCGGTCAGCTGGCCGCCTTCCTCGTACCCCACGTATCCCGGAGGGGCGCCGATCAGTCGCGATACGGCAAACTTCTCAAGGTATTCGCTCATATCTATGCGTATCAGCGCATCGGCCGATCCGAACAGATATTCGGCGAGCACTTTCGTAAGATAGGTCTTACCGACGCCCGTCGGGCCAAGAAACATAAACGTTCCGATCGGTTTGTTCGGGTCTTTCAGCCCTATACGGTTTCGCTGTATCGCTTTCACAATCTTATGTACGGCATCATTCTGACCGATCACTTTCTGTTTGAGGACATCTTCCATTTCCAGCAAACGTACGTTTTCCGTCTTTGCGATTCGCTGCACGGGAACGCCCGACATCATGGCCACAACTTCCGCCACTTTTTCTTCGTCCACCGTCTCACGGTGATCCTGCAGTTCGCGTTCCCATTTTTCCTTAGCCGCTTCCAGTTCCGAAAGCAATTGCCGCTCTTTATCGCGGTAGCTTGCGGCCAGTTCGAAGTTTTGAGCTTTCACCGCCACCTGCTTATCGTCCCTTATCGTATCTATCTGTTTTTCCAGTTCTTCGATATACGGCGGCACAACAATATTGGAAATATGCATGCGCGAACCGGCTTCGTCCAAGGCGTCTATCGCTTTATCCGGGAAATTACGGTCGCTGATATAGCGTTCCGTCAATTTAACGCAAGCCTCCAGCGCCCCGCTTGTATAGCGTGTATTATGGTGATCTTCGTAGCGGTCTTTTATATTATGCAGTATCTGTAATGTTTCATCCGATGTTGTCGGGTCGACAAGCACTTTCTGGAAGCGGCGTTCCAGAGCGCCGTCTTTTTCTATATTTTTACGGTATTCATCCAGTGTCGTAGCGCCGATACACTGTATTTCACCGCGCGCCAAAGCCGGTTTCAGCATATTGGCCGCATCCATCGAACCGGAAGCGGAACCGGCGCCTACGATTGTATGTATCTCGTCGATAAACAAAATGATATTCGGATTTTTGGACATCTCATTGAGAATGGCTTTTATACGTTCTTCGAACTGTCCACGGTATTTCGTACCGGCAACAATCGCCGCCATATCCAAGTTGATGACCCGCTTGTCAAATAAAACGCGGGAAATCTTATGTTGCACGATACGCAAGGCCAGTCCTTCGACAATTGCCGATTTCCCGACTCCCGGCTCGCCGATGAGTATCGGATTATTCTTTTTGCGCCGGCTCAGGATCTGCGCCAGACGCTCTATTTCCCGCTCACGCCCGACAATCGGGTCCAGCCGTCCTTCGGACGCTGCATGTGTAAGGTCAAAGCCGAACTTGTCTATTGCCGGCGTATCGGAATTAGGTTTTGCCGCCTGAGCCGCACCGCTTCCCGGCGACGAACCGGAAGATGTCCTTCTTGAAGACGACGACGTACCGAACGAATCGTCGTCATCGTCGTCGTCGTCACTGTCCGTATAACCGTCACTTATCTCTTCATAATATTCTTCCGACCGTTTCAGAGCGCCTTTTGACAATTCGCCGGTAAAATTATCGTCTGCAATTCTGTCATATATCATCCGGTAACTGATGCCTTTTCCTTCAAGAAATTCGGTAACAACATTAATTTTTTCTCTCAGAATCGACAGCAACAGATGTTCCGTTCCGGTATACACGTCTCTCAACTGGCGCGATTCGAGCATGCTCAGGCGCAATACCTGTTCCGCCGTCTTGCTTATCACTATATCGTTCAATGAAGTACTTGTCACCGTCTCCGGCACATTGCGCACTTCATCTTCTATAATTCTCTTTAATTCCGCCATATCGATATTCATGGAACGCAAAATCCGGTATGCCCTGCCCTCTCCTTCACGGATAACGCCAAGCATCAGATGTTCCGTTCCGATATAACTGTTCTGAAGCCTCGACGCCTCTTCCCGGCTATATTCGATTACATCGACAAGCCTTTTCGTATAATTATTTTTTATCATATCTGAAATCTTTTCCGATTCTCATTTTTTTTTTCACCATTCGACGAAAGATGCTACAAATTTTATGCCATTATATAATTATCTGACAACGACCTTATAACAGGTCTTGCCACCAACCGTTACAATGTACATTCCACGCTTCAGCGGAATATCGGTACGTCCTTCTCCTGCTTTTCCGTAATAAACACGTACGCCGCTCAAAGCGTATACGGCGACATCGGCGGGAGCTTTCGCAACGACATGCACAAATCCCTGATCCGCATAAACGGACGCGGCCGAAGATACATCCGGAAGCGGACGGTTTGCCACATCTTCCCGGCTTTTCATCGTTACATAATAACGGAAAAACAGGATGGGGAACAAACTGTTTTCGATTCCACACACTAATTCTTTTCCGACATAAGATTCATCGAAAGCAAAAATGCCGTCGCCCTT
>JAITDQ010000338.1 GCA_031282485.1 Tannerella sp.
GTATGTTTGAGTATAAAATCCTGTTTCTGCATTCCTGCAGGCAGTTTTTCGGAAAGCAAAATTTGCTATTATTTTGCGATTATTTCACTGACACCAAAAACCACCAAACACTACCAAACACCACCAGAACGCGATTGCAAAGATAATAAAATACTGCCTAAGTACAATAAAAAAAGGACTTATAATTTTATAAGTCCTTGATTTTCAGTCTGTGGGCGTTGACGGATTCGAACCGCCGACCCTCTGCTTGTAAGGCAGATGCTCTGAACCAGCTGAGCTAAACGCCCGATTTTTTTCTTGAATAACTCTTTTCCTTCAAAAGGCGGCGCAAAGATACGGGTTATTTTTTTATTTCAAAATCTTTTTTGAAAAAAAAGTTTTTTTTCTCCTTCGTATCTGTTTTTTTATATAAATGTATTATCTTTGCAGCGGCTAAGGCATTAAGATTTATGGAGCTTTCAATTTTAACAGCAATTTCTCCGGTTGACGGACGATACAGGGATAAAACCAAACACCTTTCCGGATACTTTTCCGAAGGGGCGTTGATTCGTTATCGTGTCCGCGTGGAAATAGAATATTTCGTTTTTCTTTGCGAACATCTGCCGCAATTGAAATCGCTCAATACGGAGGAGATGAATGATTGTTTACGGAATATCTATCGTTTGTTTACCCCCAATGATGCCGCTCGCGTCAAAGAAATTGAGAAAACTACGAATCATGATGTTAAGGCGGTCGAATATTTTATTAAAGAACGTTTTGATGCTCTTTCGCTGCAGGCATACAAGGAATTTATACATTTCGGACTGACATCCCAGGACATTAATAACACTTCCGTTCCCTTGATGATAAAAGATGCGCTGAACGACATTTATTATCCCGAGTTACAGTCGGTTCTCGATATCTTGAGAAGATATGCCGAAGAATGGATGGATATACCGATGCCGGCAAAAACACATGGGCAACCGGCCTCTCCTACCCGACTGGGTAAAGAAATAATGGTTTTTGCATATCGGGTGGAGCAACAGTTAAAACTGTTGAAGGCTACGCCGTTATCGGCCAAGTTTGGAGGCGCTACGGGGAATTTTAATGCACACAAAGTGGCGTTCCCTGATTATAATTGGCGCCAGATGGGCGACCTGTTCGTGAAAAACTTTTTAGGGCTGGAACGCGAAGAATGGACTACTCAAATATCCAATTACGACAATCTGGCGGCGCTGTTTGACGGACTAAGCCGCATCAATACGATATTTATAGATATGTGCCGGGATTTCTGGCAATATATCTCGATGGAATATTTTAAACAAAAGATAAAAGCAGGAGAAGTGGGTTCTTCCGCCATGCCGCATAAAGTAAATCCCATTGATTTTGAAAATGCGGAAGGCAACCTCGGTATTGCAAATGCCCTGTTGACGCATCTTAGCGCCAAACTGCCCATATCACGCCTGCAGCGCGACCTCACGGATTCAACCGTAATACGTAATGCCGGAGTGCCTCTCGCCCATATTGAGATCGCACTCAAAAGTATGATAAAAGGACTTAACAAATTATTATTGAACAAAGATGCTATCACAAGGGAATTAAACAGTCACTGGGCTGTTATTGCAGAAGCTGTTCAGACAATTTTACGTCGTGAAAATTATCCCAAACCTTATGAAACGTTGAAAGAGTTGACACGCGTAAACAGCGAAATAACAGAACAGTCAATACACAACTTTATTGACTCTTTAGATTTGGACAAAACAATTAAAAACGAATTGAAAGCAATTACGCCACAAAATTATGTGGGTTTATAAATTTATTAACGTAATCGTGAGATTGCAAGTATTCATATTAAAAAAATAAAGACATGGATTTTACAGAAAAAAACGAATCAAAAGCCACATCGGGAAATGAATTTTCAAACAGCGAAAATTTATCTTCGGGAGATCATGGATTAACGAATCCTGCCGGTTCGGATGAAAAACCGAAAGGTAAACGTTTACGAATCAAAGACACACGCAAAGTAGACTACAACAAGTCGGCGCCGGTTGGTCGCCCATATCAGCCGGTATATGGACAGACAAGACAGTCATCATCCTATCAGCAGCGTCCTTACCCGTCGCAGGACGGAGAAGACATGCCGCAACGGCGTCAACACACCGGAGAAAACGATTCCGATAACAGATACTATTCCGGCGAAAGCGGAAGCGGAAACTACCAGAGACGAAGCTATAACCAACCCGGAGAACAGGGCGGTTATCCGCAACGCAATTACCATGGCAGCGAACCGGGTGGTTACCCGCAGCGTAATTATTCTCAGGGCGGAGAACAGGGAGGTTACCCGCAACGTAATTACAATCAGGGCGGACAGGGCGGATATCAACAAAAACGCAGCTATGACAGTCAGGGCAGCGGATATCAACAACGAAGAAGTTACGACCAGGGAGGAAGCAGCCGACCACCGGGCGGAGGATATCAACAGAGAGGATACAACCAGAACAGCGGATATAACCAGAGTGGCGGTTACAGCCAGGGCGGCGGATATAACCAAAACAGCGGATACAACCGCGGAGGATATAATCAGGGTGGATATCAGCAAGGCGGATATCAGCAAAGAAGACCTGCCGGCAACGGCTCCGGTATGCGTAAGCCGCCGCAAAAAATTTTCTCAAAACAAAGTTTTCCAAGGCCCGTTAAATACCAGGAAATAGTAACGGATCCTTCGGCGCCGATACGTTTAAACAAATACTTGGCAAACGCCGGTGTATGTTCGCGACGCGAAGCCGATGAATTTATCCAGGCCGGCGTCGTTAAAGTGAACGGCGAAACGGTAACGGAACTCGGAACAAAAATAACACGTCTGGATAAAGTTACATTCCATGACCAGTCGGTGCAAATAGAAAGCAAGATTTATATCGTGCTGAACAAACCGAAAAACTGCGTGACAACATCCGACGATCCGCAGAACAGGCAAACCGTAATGGATCTGGTTAAAAACGCATGCCTGGAACGTATCTACCCGGTAGGCCGTTTGGACCGTAATACGACCGGTGTGCTGTTACTCACAAACGACGGCGAAATGGCCGCCAAGCTGACGCATCCTTCATTTAAAAAGAAAAAGATTTATCACGTATGGCTTGACCGCGAAGTGGCGGTAGACGACATGGAAAAACTGGCTAACGGCATAGAACTGGAAGATGGAGAAATACATGCGGACGCCATAAGTTATGCAAACGAGGAAGACAGAAGCCAGGTCGGTATCGAAATACATTCCGGTAAAAACCGTATCGTACGGCGCATGTTCGAAACGCTTGGTTATCACGTAACAAAACTCGACCGCGTATATTTCGCAGGATTGACAAAGAAAAACCTGGGACGCGGGAAATGGCGTTATCTCTCGGAGCAGGAAGTGAATGCGCTTCGCATGGGAGCTTACGAATAATGTAAATTTTAAACAGATGCAGTTATGATTAGAACAAGAATTATTGATGTTTTGAAAATGGATGCGTACGGCACGGACGTAAACGTCAAAGGCTGGGTACGCACGCGGAGGGGAAGTAAACAGGTTGCGTTCATCGCATTGAATGATGGTTCGACGATACATAACGTCCAGATTGTGGCCGAAATAAACAGGCTGGGAGAAGATACGCTTAAACCGGTAAACACCGGCGCGTGTATCAGCGTAAACGGCAAACTGGTTCAGTCGCAGGGAAAAGGGCAGAATGTTGAAATACAGGCAGACCATATCGAAATCCTGGGAACAGCCGACCCCAACTCATACCCTTTGCAGAAGAAAGGCCATTCGATAGAATTTTTACGCGAAATAGCCCATTTGCGTCCGCGGACAAACACTTTCGGCGCAGTATTCCGCATACGCCACAACATGGCTATCGCTATTCACAAATTCTTCCACGACAGAGGCTTTTTCTATTTTCATACACCCGTCATAACCGCATCCGACTGCGAAGGCGCAGGGCAACTGTTCCAGGTAACAACCCTCAACCTGTACGACTTGAAGAAAGACGACCGGGGAGCAATCATCTATGACGACGACTTTTTCGGCAAACAGGCCGGCCTGACGGTTTCCGGACAGCTGGAAGGAGAACTGGCCGCTATGGGATTGGGAGCCATATACACTTTCGGCCCCACATTCCGGGCGGAAAACTCAAATACGCCGCGTCATCTTGCCGAATTCTGGATGATTGAACCGGAAGTTGCATTCAACGAGATAAAAGAAAACATGGATCTTGCCGAAGACTTCATAAAATATTGCGTACAATGGGCACTGGACAATTGCCGTGACGACCTGCAATTCCTGAACGAGAGAGTCGACAGTGAATTGATAAGCCGTCTGGAGGGCGTGCTGAAAGAAGACTTCGTGCGCCTGCCCTACACCGAAGGAATCAAAATTCTTGAAGAAGCTGTCGCAAAAGGGCATAAGTTTGAATTTCCGATATACTGGGGAGCAGACCTGGCATCCGAACACGAACGTTATCTTGTTGAAAATCACTTCCGCCGTCCCGTCATACTCACCGACTACCCGAAAGAGATAAAAGCTTTTTACATGAAACAAAACGACGACGGAAAAACCGTACGCGCAATGGATGTCCTTTTCCCGAAAATCGGAGAAATAATAGGCGGTTCGGAACGCGAATCGGATTACGACAAACTCATGACACGTATCCGGGAAATGAATATTCCGATGAAAGA
>JAITDQ010000353.1 GCA_031282485.1 Tannerella sp.
GCCGTAGCGCAAGCGCCGCCATTAAGCCCGCAGGCGCAGATAAGCCTGCTGACAAGTTCCCCAATCGACGATGAAGTCTATACGCTGTACGGTCACTCGGCGCTTCGCGTGTATGACCCCGAAGCAAAGACGGATGTGGTTTTCAATTACGGTATATTCGACTTCTCCCGGCCGAATTTCATCTACCGTTTTGCAAAAGGTGAAACCGATTATAAGGTGGGGGCATATAATTTCAGTTATTATCTTGTTGAATACATCGAACGCGGAAGCGAAATCTGTGAACAGGTTTTAAATCTGCTGCCCGAAGAAAAAGAATCGCTCTGGCAGGCTCTTGTCCTCAACGAACAGCCGGAAAACCGCGTTTACCGCTATAATTTCTTTTTCGACAACTGCGCCACGCGACCGGCCGTCATGATCGAAAACAGCATACGCGGCTCGATAAAATACCCTGCTTCCCACGGTGACAATCCCTCGACCAAAGGCTTACCGCCGGCCGAACAGTCCACGTTCCGCGATGCAATTAACTTCTGCACCCGCAATCATCCGTGGATAACGTTCGGTTGCGACCTCGTCCTGGGCGCCCCGACCGACCGGGCGATGACGCTCAAGGAAACGTTCTTCCTTCCCGAATATCTCAGGCGGACTTTCGACAAAGCCCGGATAGAACGCGACGGAACAACGCAACCACTCGTTATAAGAACAAATATCCTCGCCGAAGAAACGCGGACGCCGGCACAGTCGCCTCCGTTCCCGACCACTCCCCTCGCCTGCTTCTCATTCGTTTTCATCATCCTGTTATACTTTACATTGCGGGAATGGAGGAAAAAAACATATTACAGGTGGTTGGACATCCTGCTGTTTTTCAGCGCGGGGATTGCGGGATGCGTCCTGTTCTTTTTGAGTTTCATATCCGTGCATCCGAGCATATTTCCCAACATTTCACTGCTGTGGTTACACCCTTTTCATCTGGCAGGAATCGTATTCTTTTCCGTAAAAAAATTTAATAAGCTGGCTTTTTGGTATCATTTTATTAACTTTGCAACAATTTTTGGAATGTCAATGGCGTGGATTTTTGTCACGCAACATTTCAATACTGCGTTTACACCGTTGATAGCGAGCCTTTGGCTGCGGTCGGGGTGGGCGTTATTAAGAAAAAAGTTATCTGTCGAATGAGAAAATTTATAACTTCACTGATTACCGTACTGGCAGTCACAAACCTGCAGGCGCAACAGCATCATGCACCGAAATTAGTCGTATGCATAACGATAGACCAGTTGCGGGGCGACTATCTTGACTATTTCAAAAGCTCGTTCGGCGAACGCGGCTTTAAGCGTTTACTGAACGACGGCGTGGTTTACAACCACGTACAGTTTGAATTTTCAAACGTAGATCAGGCAAGCTCTTTCGCTACACTGTTCACCGGCTCAAACCCCTGTTATCACAGCATCACCGGAATAAAAAGATACGATATCGACAAGGGACAGGAAATATCCTGCCTCTACGACGCCCATTACCTCGGCAATTACACGCACCAGAACTTCTCCCCGAAAAATCTTCTGTGCTCAACAATCGGAGATGAGCTGAAAATCGCATCCAAAGGCGCCGCCCAAGTCTACGCAATAGCTCCCGAAGCCGAATGTGCCATCCTGTCGGCCGGACATGCAGCCGACGGAGCGTTCTGGCTCGACGATTATAACGGGAAATGGGCGACTACGACCTTCTACAAAAACGTTCCGGCGTATGTCGACAAACTGAATATCGGGACGGAATCCCTTTCGTCGCGACTGCCGGCCGTTTCGTGGAGTCCCCTCTTGCCGGCGGACAGTTACAGCGCCCTGCCTTACATAACAAATAAAAAACAGTATAACTATAAATTCAACGAGAAAGAAGTAGGATGTTACCCGCGTTTCAAGACATCCCCTTTCATTAACCGGGAAGTTTGCCGGCTCGCCGCGCAATTCATAAACACCGGAGAGCTGGGAACGCATCAGGTGCCGGATTTACTCTGTATCACATTCTACGGCGGAAACTTTCTGGATGTGCAGGATAAAACGTATACGCAGGAAGTGCAGGACATCTATTCCCAGTTAGACGGAGATATAGCGGAATTACTTGATGTAATCGATAAAAAAGTCGGATTGGACAAAGCGCTCGTAGTCGTGACGGGAACCGGCTATTATACCGATACGGAAATCACCCCTCAGGGAGAAACTTCAACCGGAGGAACATTCCACCCCAAACGCTGCACCGCCCTGCTGAACATGTATCTAATGGCCCTGTACGGTCAGAAAAGCTGGGTCACGGGCTACTATAACCGGCAGATATTCCTGAATCACAAAACGATTGAAGACGAAAAAGCAGACCTCCACGTCATACAAAACAAAGCAGCGGAATTTGTTGCCGAGTTCAGCGGCGTACAGCAGGTAATAACCGACCTGTCATTACGCGCCGGCGAATGGAACGAAGGCAGCGCGACGCTTCGATACGGAACGCATCACGCAGGACGCGGCGACCTCATCGTCGAACTCCAGCCGGGCTGGGGCATAGAAGAAGACGATATGAACGGACAAACGGCAAAAATAAAACGCAACAATGCCGTCATCACTCCTTTGATATTTACAGGCTATAACCTTAAACCCCGTCGCATCGAACGTTCCGTTTATGCAACGGAAATAGCTCCGACGGTAACGAACGTCCTGCGTATCCGCGCACCCAACGCCTGCAGCGACCTCCCCTTATCCGAAATAAGATAAACCGGAGATGCTTACAACATGCGACATAAACACAAAAAAATAACAATTTACAACATATAATAAAATGGGATTTAACGATATATTGACAAAGTTGTTCGGCAACAAGTCACAACGGGATTTAAAAGAAATTACGCCTTACGTGGAAAAAATAAAAGCTGTTTATCCTTCGATAGAAACCCTCTCGAACGACGAACTGCGGGCAAAAAGCGCCGGAATACGGAAACACGTACAGGATTACGTGTCCGAAGAAAAGGCTAAAATCGCGTCCTTACGCGAAGGTATTGACGACAAACCCCTCGAAGAACGCGAATCGATATGGGCGGAAGTCGATAAAATAGAAAAAGACATCATGGAACGCCTCGAAGTCGCGTTGGAGGAAGTGCTCCCCGAAACATTCGCCATTGTAAAGGAAACCGCACGCCGCCTTACGGAAAACGAAACCGTCGAAGTTACGGCAAACGATTTTGACCGCGACCTCGCGGCAACGCACGATTTCGTCTCTATCGAAGGCGACAAAGCCATTTACCGCAACCGCTGGATTGCCGGAGGTACGGAGATTAAATGGGACATGATACACTACGACGTCCAGCTGTTCGGCGGCGTCGTGCTTCACAAGGGTAAAATAGCCGAAATGGCTACCGGCGAAGGAAAAACATTAGTCGCCACGCTCCCCGTTTTTCTTAATGCATTAACGGGTAACGGAGTGCACGTCGTAACCGTAAACGATTACCTCTCAAAGCGCGACTCCGAATGGATGGGGCCAATCTACATGTTTCACGGCCTGTCGGTCGACTGTATCGACAAACACAAACCTAATTCCGACGAACGCCGCAAGGCCTACCACGCAGATATTACATTCGGAACGAACAACGAATTCGGCTTCGACTATCTGCGCGACAATATGGCCATAAGCCCCAAAGACTTGGTACAGCGCAAACACAACTACGCCATCGTCGACGAGGTCGACTCCGTATTGATCGACGACGCCCGTACGCCTCTGATTATTTCCGGCCCCGTGCCCAAAGGAGAAGACCAGCTCTTCGAAGAATACCGTCCGAACGTGGAAATAGTCGTCAACGCACAAAAACATCTGTGTACAAAACTGCTGACCGAAGCCAAACAGAAAATGAACAGCGACGACAAAAAGGTTCAGGAAGAAGGTACGCTGGCTCTTTTCCGTTCCTATAAAGGCTTGCCGAAAAACAAAGCGCTCATCAAATACCTGAGCGAACAGGGCGTCAAATCGTCCATGCTGAAAACCGAAGAGTTTTACATGCAGGACAATATGCGTCAGATGCACGTTGCGACGGATGAACTCTATTACGTCATCGACGAGAAAAACAATTCCATCGAATTAACGGATAAAGGCATTGATTTGCTTACCGGAAGAACGGACGACCCGCAGTTCTTCGTCCTGCCCGATATTGCTTCGGAGCTGTCGCAGGTCGACAATATGGAATTGTCGCCGGAAGACAAGCAGATAAAAAAAGACGAACTGCTCACCAACTATTCCATAAAAAGCGAACGCGTACACACGGTGAACCAGTTACTCAAGGCATATTCCCTGTTTGACCTCGACGACGAATACGTCGTCATTGACGGCCAGGTGAAAATCGTCGACGAACAAACCGGACGTATCATGGAAGGACGCCGTTATTCCGACGGGCTGCATCAGGCAATCGAAGCAAAAGAACGCGTAAAGGTAGAAGCGGCCACACAAACGTTCGCGACCATAACGCTGCAAAATTATTTCCGCATGTATCACAAGCTTGCCGGTATGACCGGTACGGCAGAAACGGAAGCCGGCGAGTTCTGGAACATTTACAAGCTCGACGTCGTCGTCATCCCCACCAACAAACCCATTGCGCGTACCGACATGAACGACCGTATCTACAAAACGAAGCGGGAAAAGTACAACGCGGTTATAGAAGAGATAAACCGGCTTATCGCCGCCGGACGGCCGGTTCTTGTCGGGACGACATCGGTCGAGATTTCCGAGCTGTTGAGCCGCATGCTCAACATGCGCAAGATATCGCACAACGTACTGAACGCCAAACAGCACCAGAAAGAAGCCGAAATTGTCGCACAGGCCGGGCAGTCCGGAATGGTTACGATTGCGACGAACATGGCCGGTCGCGGTACGGACATTAAACTGTCGCAAGCCGTAAAAGAAGCGGGAGGTCTTGCCATCATAGGCACCGAGCGCCACGAAAGCCGCCGCGTAGACCGCCAGCTTCGCGGACGCGCCGGACGACAGGGCGACCCGGGATCATCCGTCTTCTACGTCTCCCTCGAGGACGACCTTATGCGCCTTTTTGCTTCGGAAAAGATTGCCGGACTGATGGACCGTATGGGATTCAAGGAAGGTGACGTGCTGGAAGCCGGCATGTTAAGCAAATCCGTCGAACGCGCCCAGAAAAAAGTGGAGGAAAACAACTTCGGCATCCGTAAACGCCTGCTTGAATACGACGATGTGATGAACTCGCAGCGTAACGTGATCTACACGCGCCGCCGTCACGCGCTAATGGGAGAACGTATCGGACTTGACGTCATGAACACCCTCTACGACGCATGCGCCGCCATAGCCGAACAAAACGAGGGCGGCGATTACGAATCGTTTAAAATGGATATTTTCCGTACACTCGCATTAGACAACCCGGTTACGCAGGAGGACTTTAAAAACCAGAACGCAGAAAAGTTGACGGAAAATGTCTTCAACGGCGCACTCGAACTCTACAAACGGCACATGGAACGCATGGCGCAGGTTGCAAACCCGGTCATCAAACAGGTATATGAAAATCAGGGCGCCATGTATGAAAACATCCTGATACCCGTTACGGACGGAAAGAAGATGTACAACATCTCATGTAACCTGAAAGAGGCGTACGACACCGAGTCGAAAGCAATCACAAAATCGTTCCAGAAATCAATCATACTCCACATGATTGACGAGGCATGGAAAGAGCATCTCCGTGAAATGGACGACCTGCGCAACTCCGTACAAAACGCAAGCTACGAAAATAAAGACCCGTTGCTGATATACAAGCTGGAAGCTTACAACCTTTTCAAATCGATGGTTGAAAGCATGAACCGCAAGACCGTTTCCGTTCTGATGCGCGGACAAATACCCGTACGCAATGAAGCGGAAGAACGGCGCGTACAGGTGAGCCATGCCGCACCGGAGCGCCGTACGGATCTTAGCCGTTACCGCACGCAGAAAGAGGACGTCCTGCAAGGCGGAAACCGGGGACGCGGCGGAGACAATAACGTATATCCGCAGGGACAGCGTCCGCCCACAGGCCCCCAGCAGCAGGCAAAAGAACCCGTGCGCGTGGAAAAACGCACGGGACGCAACGACCCTTGCCCCTGCGGCAGCGGCAAGAAATATAAAAACTGTCACGGGAAAGGCCTGTGATACAAATACAAATCCGGCGACGGTTTCGGGACATAACCCCGAACCCGTCGCCGGAAAAATTTATAAACAGACTAATAGATGAATCTTTCCAACAGAAAAGCAGATACAAATGACTGTTCCCTGATACGCGATCTCGCGTCCCGCATCTGGGAACCCACATACGGCTCCATCCTGTCCAAAGAACAGTTGGTCTACATGTTTGAAATGATGTATTCTACCGAAAACATCTACCGGCAGATGACGGAATTGCAGCATCAATATTTCATCACCTTCGCAGATGAAAAACCGGCCGGATACCTTTCATTCGAGAAAAAGTCCGCCGATACGTTTATCTTCCAAAAAATATATGCACTCCCCGAATTTCACGGAAAAGGCGTAGGACGCTATATGGTAGAACAGGGCATTTCCCACATCAGAACGATTCATCCCCACCCTTTTACCGTCGAGTTATACGTGAATCGCGAAAATCCCGCCGTGGGATTTTACGAACATACAGGTTTCAAAAAGTCCGGCACGCGGGATCACGACATCGGCAACGGCTATTACATGAACGATTACATCATGTCGATAAAAATAGATTAAACCTTATTTCGCCGCAATAACTTTTCGCGTCCAGCCCGAACTGCCCGTAACGATAAGTATTCCGGGCGGATACGAAGACGCATCGCGCGTCCGCGTCTGTTCCGTCTTGCGAAATTTATCTACAAGCGAACCCGTTACGGCATATACGCTTATTTCTTCATTTGCGACATTACTTTGCACGACAAGATTATGTTGCGATATATACGCCCTGCTCAAGCCTTTATAATCGCTTACATCCTCGTTCGCCACATGATTGTTCAACATCTCATACAGCTGATACACGGCTAACGCCTGACCCCATACAAGACTATACGCTTTTGTAATGTCGGACGTATCAATGATACACAAAGCCGGATAAGGAACATAAGGCGTGGGCACGGCGGATAAATAGTCGACGACTTCGGGCGCATCCCTCTCGTATTCGTTAACATCGCTGTACCAAAGAATATAATTGTCGTCAAGTAACGACCGCAGGGAGGCGGAAGCCAGATTCTTTTTCACCGTCTTGCACCTGGAACAGGCCACGCTACCCCAAAATAAAAAAACATATTTATGTTGCAGGGTTGCCGCTTCAAACGCTTCTTTTTTATCCACGTAATAAGTCAGACCTTCTTCGACTATGGTCTTCTGAGCCTTCACCCCCATTGAAACAAATTGCAGCGCCAAACCAATAAATATAAAATATAAAATCCTTCTCATATCAATAAATCTTTTAATTATAATCAACGTCGCAAAGATGTATCACGTCTGTCCGTGTGTTCCCTGAGGATTTTGATGACATCCTCCACGGACAGCCGTGTATAATCGGCTATTTTCTCAATGGGGAAACCATCATTCATTAAATTTACAACCACGATAGCGCTCCGTTTCAGGTCGCCCCGCTGTTCGCCTATGACAATACCCCGCTGTTCGCCTATGGCAAGGCCTTCCCTTCGGGCGTTGTTGATGCCGCTGGTGAAATCCGACAATGCCATTTCCCGCATCTGGTATGCACGAAGCATCTCTTTATCCTGCGCAAC
>JAITDQ010000099.1 GCA_031282485.1 Tannerella sp.
GCCGGCTCATGTTCGACAGCAAACGCGCGGTATCTTTCAGGCCGTTCAAAACATACGTATAACGTGTAGTCTGTGAATATCCCGCCCAGTAAAACGGAAGCCAGTCGGTAAATTCATAACTGAAATTCTGGAAATAGCTACGGTATTTTTTCAGCCGACTGATAAAATGCCTGCATATCGCTTGGCGATTCTCAAGTACGGATGAGTATTTGGCATCCTCCGCCCCGCCGGCAAACCATATTCCCATTGTCTGGGTATAGTGGGGCATCGAAATAATATGTTTACACGGCGTATACAGCGGCATGGCGGCATATATCCTGCCTTTTTTTTCGAATACCGGCGCTTCCCAGTCCTCGCCGCATACAGCATCAAGCCACCAGTCCCGCGAGAAAACAGGTATGCCGTCCTCGCTTGCACACAGTTCCCGATATAAATCTTTTGACATCCGTTTAATCTGTTTCTCCTGCAAAAAAACGTTTTATTTTTTCAATGCGCCGAAAATTAAGCCTTCCAGTTCATCCGCCAGTTCGGGATTATCTTCCACGCATTTTTTTGCGGCGTCGCGTCCCTGTCCGAGTTTCGTTTCATTATAACTGAACCATGCCCCGCTTTTCTTTACGATACCGAGTTCCACGCCGAGGTCTATAATCTCGCCCGAACGGGAAATACCCTGTCCGAACATGACATCAAACTCCGCTTTACGGAACGGGGGCGCCACTTTATTCTTAACGATTTTCACGCGCACCTGATTCCCGATAACCTCGTCGCCGTCTTTCAGCTGCCCGATACGGCGGATGTCAACCCGCACCGAAGCGTAAAATTTCAAAGCGTTACCGCCCGTTGTCGTTTCGGGATTGCCGAACATGACGCCTATCTTGTCCCTTAACTGGTTGATAAAAACACACGTAGTATTCGTCTTGCTGATAGCGGCCGTCAACTTGCGCAGGGCTTGCGACATGAGCCGCGCTTGCAGACCCATTTTGCTGTCGCCCATTTCCCCCTCTATTTCCGCTTTCGGCGTCAGCGCCGCTACCGAATCGATCACGATTATATCCACAGCCGACGAACGAATCAGCTGTTCGGCTATTTCCAACGCCTGTTCGCCGTTATCGGGCTGTGAAATCCACAAGTTGTCGACATCAACGCCAAGTTTGGCGGCATAGAAGCGGTCGAACGCATGTTCGGCGTCGACAAACGCAGCGATACCGCCGGCCTTTTGCGCTTCGGCGATTGCATGGATGGCAAGCGTCGTTTTGCCCGACGATTCCGGGCCGAATATCTCAATCACACGCCCGCGCGGATAACCGCCCACGCCGAGCGCCGCATTCAGTCCGATAGAGCCTGTCGGTATGACTTCGACGCTTTCAACCCGTTCGTCGCCGAGCTTCATTATCGAGCCTTTACCGTAACTTTTTTCAATCTTGTCCATCGCCGCGCGGAGGGCTTTCAATTTATCGGAATTTGCTCCGCCTCTTTCGTCCGGGTCTTCCGCCTGGAGTCTTTTTTCTTCTTTTTCTTTTGCCATAATTATTATTTTTATTGTTTATGAAACCTCATTTTTCCTTCTTCCTGAACTTTCCCGTATTATTTCGACAAAACGACCACATCCTGAAAATTAACGTAACCGTCACTGTTCGACCATTGCCCGCAGTAAACGGCTTCCTTTTTCAATCCGTGTTTATCAAACAACTTTTGTAAAAAATCTTCACGATACGCGACATTCGCTTCCCTGACACTGTCATCCATTAACAAATAATCTCCGTAAGAGTATTTAAAAACAAAATTTGTTCCTCCGGCTTCCATTCTTTTAAGGATATCATCGTTTACCAAAAAGAATGTCACGAGACACTTCCCGCCGGAACGCATGACACGCGCTATCTGACCGATATAATTATCAACATCGTCCGGCATCATGTGGGTGAAAACGGATGTAAGGACAACACAGTCAAATGAATTATCTTCATACGGGAAAATAAAACTGCGCGCTTCCGTCTCCGTTTTGTCATTGTAAAGATCGTTTTTTAAATCAATATGCAGGAATTTGAAATTGGGATATTTCGCGGCAATACGCTTATTGCACCAGTCTATCCCTTTTTTTACTATATCAAAGCCATCGTACGATCCGTTTTCGTTTAAGAATTTCGTTAACGGTACCGCAAGCCGGCCTATGCCGCAACCTACGTCAAGGACAGCCGATTCGGGTTTCAATCTTGCATATTTCACAAGCAAATCCCGGATGTTTTTGCCTTGCTCTGTGAAATCGCCCGACCCGACGTAAATCATCCCTTTCGGGGGCGTCATTCCGTCACGTTTTCCGGCGACGCTATCCCAACAGTCCGAGGGAAAATACCATACACGACGCGCAACCAGACGCATAGAAGGTGACAATGCATAATACAAATTCCGCAACAATGACATATAAACTATTTATTTAAAATCTGCGCCGCGTGATCCTTCGTGTCGACCTTTTCTATTATCTTTTCAACAATCCCGTTTTCGTCAATAAGAAAAGTTTGCCGCAACGTTCCCATATATTTACGCCCGTACATGCTTTTCTCTGCCCACACGCCAAACAGTTCCTGCAATTGACTATCCGTATCGGCAATCAGACGGAACGGCAGGTTGTTTTTTTCAATAAATCCCCTGTGGGATTTCGCATCGTCTTTGCTCACACCGATAATTTCATACCCTGCTTTGCGCAGGTCATGATACCCGTCGCGAAGGCTGCATGCTTCTGCCGTACACCCGCTTGTATTATCCTTCGGATAAAAATACAGCGCAACCTTCCGCCCTTTATAATCACTGATCCTGACTTCTTTATCGTCCTGATCACGCCCCAGTAAATCGGGGACTTTATCTCCTGTCTGCATAAGATTTTTATTAGTTAATTTACAGTTCCAGCTCCCCGTCGAATACCTCGTGCCAAGGCAAGCCCTGTTTGTTTAGTTCCGTCATAAACGGATCCGGATCAAATTCTTCTACATTCCAGACGCCCGGCTTCTTCCACGCGCCTTCCATGAACAGTTTTGCGCCTATCATGGCCGGAACGCCGGTTGTATAACTGACCCCCTGCGCTCCCGTTTCCTTATACGCTTCCTGATGACTGCAATTGTTATATACATAATATGTGCGCTCCTTACCGTCTTTTATCCCGCGTATCCGGCAACCTATCGACGTTTCGCCCGTATAGTTTTCTCCCAGCTCGCCCGGATCGGGAAGTACGGCTTTCAGGAATTGTATCGGGACGATTTCAACGCCTTTATACATTACCGGTTTAATGCTCGTCATTCCTATATTTTGCATCACGCGAAGGTGCGTAAGATATTCCTGACCGAACGTCATCCAAAAACGCGCGCGTTTGACGGTGGGGAAATTTTTGACGATACTTTCCAGTTCTTCGTGATACATAAGGTATGATTCGCGTGCGCCTATCGCAGGATACGTCAGCGGTTTATGAACGGACAGCGGCGCTGTTTCAATCCATTCGCCGTTTTCGTAAAAACGTCCTTTCTGGGTAATTTCGCGGATGTTGATTTCGGGATTGAAATTTGTCGCAAACGCTTTATGGTGGTCGCCGCCATTACAATCAACAATATCGAGATAATGTATCTCATCGAAATGATATTTCGCCGCATGAGCCGTGAAGACGCCCGTCACACCGGGGTCGAATCCGCAACCCAGGATAGCCGTCAGGCCGGCTTTTTCAAATCTGTCCCGGTAAGCCCACTGCCAGCCGTATTCATATTTGGCTTCGTCAAGCGGCTCATAATTGGCCGTATCCAGATAACCGACGCCATACGACAGGCATGCGTCCATGATTGACAAATCCTGATACGGCAATGCGAGATTCACAACCAGGTCGGGCTTAAATGATTTGAACAGTTCCAGCAGTTCCCCGGTATTATCGGCGTCCACGCGGGCGGTTTGCACCGTCATATTTTTAATATCGGCGGCAATCCTGTCGCATTTGCTTTTTGTGCGGCTTGCCAGCATAATATCGGTAAACACTCCGGCGTTCATAGCCATTTTCTTCACGGCTACAGTACTCACGCCTCCGGCGCCGATCACTAATACTCTACTCATAATAAGATAATTATTAAATTATACAATACAGTTCAACCAAACAGAGTCATTGACAAAAGTACGGATTATTTTCGGATATGCAACATTATTGTCAATAAGTTTTTTTGAAACAAGTTAATAAATACGTACCTTTGGAGCCGTTTACAAAATTATCCGGTTTTAATAAGGTATATAAATCATGGAATGGATTAATGAGTTGATATTCGGAACAAACATAGGACACTCGATATTATTGCTCTCGGTCGTCATCGCAGCAGGTATTCTGCTGGGGAAATTAAAAATCGGCGGTATTTCGCTGGGTATAACGTTCGTGTTATTTGTCGGAATCACATTCGGCCACTTCGGGCTGGAAATAAATCCCGAAATTCTGCACTTTTTCAAAGAATTTGGTCTTATCCTGTTTGTTTATTCCGTCGGGATGCAGGTTGGTCCCGGATTTTTCTCTTCGTTTAAAAAGGGAGGCATAACGCTCAACCTGCTGGCGACAGGGGTCGTATTGACAGGCGTCGTAACGATGCTGATTATACATTATATAACCGGCATACCCATTCCGACTATGGTAGGGATACTGTCCGGCGCCGTCACCAACACGCCCGGTCTCGGCGCCGCCCAGCAGGCTTACGGGGATGTGACCGGCGCTTCGGATCCGGGTATCGCACTGGGTTATGCCGTCGCGTATCCGCTTGGGGTCGTGGGCATCATATTGTCAATCATCGCCGTGCGCCGGTTTTTCCGCATAGACTTTGCGAAAGAAACGGAAGACATGGAGCGGAAAAACGATGCACACGCACATGGCGCCAAAGCCGTTTCCTTGCAGGTGAAAAATCCGGCCTTATTCGGCCAAAAGATAAGCGAGTTGGCCTCTATCCTGAAACATTGCGAATTGGTCATATCACGCATCCTTTATGCAAGTGACAATCAAATAAGTTTGGTCGACGGCGACACGGTGCTTCACGAAAACGATAAAATATTCGTCGTAACGACCGACCATGACCTTAATACCGTCAGAACGTTCGTCGGGGAAGAAATCGCGATGGAGCGCAAACAGTGGATTCGTGCGGAGAGCCAGTTTATTAACCGCCGTATCATCATTACGAAATCCGAAATAAACGGGAAACACCTCGGAGAATTGAAACTGCGCAAAATATACGGCATAAACATAACGAGAATAAACCGCGCGGGAGTCGATCTGGTAGCCACGCCGGGACTGATGTTGCAGTTAGGCGACCGCGTCAACGTTGTCGGCACGGAAAAAGCGATTGCTTCCGTCGAAGAAGTGTTGGGAAATTCGATGAAACGCCTTAACGAACCCAATCTTATACCGATATTTCTCGGAATAGCCTTCGGTATTTTAGCCGGAAGCATTCCTTTCACATTTCCCGGCATACCGCAACCCGTCAAACTCGGACTTGCCGGAGGCCCGCTAATCGTAGCAATCCTCGTAAGCCGCTTCGGATACAAATACAAATTAGTAACTTACACGACCATGAGCGCCAACCTGATGCTCCGCGAAATAGGCATAACCATATTCCTCGCCTGCGTAGGACTGGACGCCGGAGGAAAATTCATCGAAACAATCGTACATGAAGGAGGCCTTGCCTGGATAGGATACGGTTTCATCATCACCATCATACCGTTACTCCTGACCGGCTTCGTCGCAAGGAAATTCTGCAAACTGAATTATTACACCATCATGGGTCTCCTTGCCGGAAGCACCACCGATCCCCCCGCCCTCGCCTACTCCAACACCACCGCCGGAAACGACATGCCCGCCGTAAGCTACGCAACCGTCTATCCGCTAACCATGTTCCTGCGCGTCCTCACCGC
>JAITDQ010000383.1 GCA_031282485.1 Tannerella sp.
TATTAAAGGGCGCTCCATAAATACTAAATTATTTAGCATGACAAAAATATTATATTTAATCGGAACATCCAAAAAGTTCCCGTTTTTTATCGTTTTTTTACTTGCCTTATATGGCAGTATCTCGTCGATATCCGCCCAGACGACAATTCAAGGTATAGTGTTTGACAAACGGGACAATGTACCAATCACCGGCGCTGCCGTATTAATCAAAGGCGGTAAAACGGATGCCGGCACGGTGACCGATATTGATGGCCGGTTTGAAATCAATGTACCTTCCCTGCCGGCTACTATCGTAGTCAGTTATATCGGTTACAGACAGGAAGAAATTGACATCTACGAAAAACCGGACGAAGCGATTCTTATCCCGTTGCAGGAAAGTCTTAACACATTGAATGAAGTGGTGGTGATCGGATATGGGACACAGAAGAGAAGTGATTTTACCGGATCGGTAACAACTGTTCCTTCCGTATCGCTCAATCAAATTACAAGCTCATTTGAGCGTACGCTGCAAGGAGCTGTTTCCGGTGTACAGATTACGCAAAACTCCGGTCAGCCGGGAGGCTCCACCAGCATCCGTATTCGCGGAAGCAACAGCATCAATGGAGGAAACGAGCCTTTATTTGTGATTGATGGCTTTCCTGTTTATAATGATAACAGTCTGGTTTCTTCGAACGCCGTATCCGGTGGAGATATAAATGCTTTAGCAAGTATTAATCCAAGTGATGTTGAGTCTATAGACGTATTGAAAGATGCGTCGGCAACGGCTATATATGGTTCGCGCGGAGCGAACGGCGTGATTATGATTACAACTAAAAAGGGAAAAGCCGGCAAAAGTGTAGTGGCATACGACGTTTCGTATGGAGAGCAACGCGTAATACATCCAATCGAGGTGATTACGGATTCTAAAGCATGGGCGCGGGTGCGAAACGATGCACGCGTCAACGCCGGTAAAAAGCCGTTTTATACGGAAGAACAGATCGCCGCTTTGCCGAAGGGTACCGATTGGCAAAAGGCAGGTTTCAGGAATGCTCTGATTCGGAATCACCAGTTATCTGTTTCGGGAGGAAATGAAAATACTCGTTATGCTATTTCCGGTAATTATTTTGATCAGGAAGGCGTTTTGAAAAATACGGATTTCAAACGCTATTCGGCGCGAATCAACTTGGATCAGCAAGTTTTTACCCGCCTGAAAGTGGGTACAAGTCTAACGGCAAGCAGGGTGCAATCTCAGATAGCCGACGGAGGCGTCGTCAGGGCATTGTTGCTTATGCCTCCGGTCGTATCCGTCCGTGATGCATCAGGCGAATATACCTATCAAAGTGAATTTGAAAGCCCGTTAGGTAATCCTGTCGCCACGCTGGAGAAGGAAATCAACCATTCGACTACATACCGCCTGTTCGGAAATATATATGGAGAATATGATTTTGGAAAAGGTCTTTCGGCTAAAGTTTCGTTCGGTACCGATGTGATTACCAACAAAGAAAACAGGTTTATCCCTTCATCCATTTATCAGGGAGCCAATTCGACGGCCGACAGTAAAGCAACCGTAGGCAGTAAGACGTCGTTTTCATGGCTGAATGAAAATACGGTGAGTTATGCAAAAACGATTCGAAACATTCACTCGTTCACGTTATTGGGCGGTTATACGCAACAGGCTTTTCGGTCGGAGCGGGTGTTGGCAGGTTCGCAGGGATTCGTGACGGACCTTCTTACCTATAACGATTTGGGTAGCGGAAGCATATATAACCAGCCCGGTTCATCATCAAGCGAATGGGCGTTAAATTCCGTTCTCGGCAGGATAAATTATGCCTACAAAAGTACTTATTATGTAACTGTTACAGCCCGGGCAGATGGTTCTTCCCGCTTTGGAAAAAATGAAAAATGGGGATATTTTCCTTCGGCAGCGTTGGCATGGAATTTGACGAATGCAAGTTTTGTCAAACTGCCGAAAACAATCACCAACCTGAAATTAAGAGCCAGCGCCGGCATCACCGGTAATCAGGAAATAGGTCAGTATAATTCGTTATCTACACTTGCAGACAATCTTTACTATTTTGGAGGAAGTCCGGCAGTTGGTTTTTCTCCGAATCGCATTGGCAACCCGGATTTAGGTTGGGAAAAAACAGCCCAGTATGATGCCGGAATTGACATTTCTTTCTTTAAAGACAGGTTGACGGTTGTTGTGGACTGGTATTACAAGAAAACGACCGACTTGCTCCTGAACGTCCCGCTACCTTACACTACCGGTCAGTCGGAAGTATTACTGAACTACGGGTCGGTAGCAAACAAAGGTTTTGAACTGGAAACAGGCACGAATCTTCAATTCGGGAAAGTTTCCTGGGACGGAAACCTGACGTATTCCGTCAATCGTAACAAAGTGCTGAGTTTGGGAAAAGATTCGAAAGAAGAATATATTATCAGCGGAGTGAGCATTGCGGAAGTGGGACAACCGCTCGGCTCGTTTTATGGGTTAAAAGCCGATGGCGTTTTCCAATCGGATGATGATATAGCCAATCTGCCGGTTTACCTGACCAAAAATCAACCCGGCGACCAGCGGTATGTCGACATCAACCACGACAATAAAATCACTGCCGCCGATGACCGTGTGATTATAGGGAACGCCGAACCGGATTTCATCGGAGGGTTTATCAACAATTTCGGTTACCGGAATTTCGATTTGAATATCTTTTTCCAGGGTTCTTATGGGAATCAGGTGTACAATCGAAACAAGGAACAACTGGAAATATTGAGCGGCCAACAGAATGTGTCTGTAACGGCATTAGACCGCTGGACGCCCGAAAATCAGGGGAATGAAGTTCCCCGTGCTTATGAAGATCCGGCGGTAGTCATTAACAGCCGGAATGTGGAAGACGCTTCCTATCTGCGCTTGAAAGAATTGTCATTTGGTTATACCCTGCCAAGGAAACTGATATCCAAATGGAGTATTTCCAGCTTACGGATTTACGTATCTGCACAAAACCTGATTACCTTGACCCGTTATTCCGGTTTCGATCCGGAGGTAAGTACAAATCAGGCAACTATTAATCAGGGAATAGACAATCAGTCTTATCCGAATGCAAAATCAATTTACGGCGGATTAAGTATCAAGTTTTAACATATTTAAATTACGTATAAATGAAAAAAATAATACTGTTTATATTGGTTTCCGGTTTTTTATCATGCACATCATTAGACGAAACCCCCGATTCCATTCTTACATCCGGACAATTCTACAAAACAACGGAAGATGCCACAGCCGCCGTTAACGGCGTATATGAGGCCACGTTGAATCCGGGAGCAATTATGATGTATAATCGTTTGTTTAATCTGGCAATGGAGGTTCAGACCGACGACGTGATTGCCGGGCAACGTGTGACTAATGTGGATGTGCGGGCGATGTCGTCGTTAACACATTCCACAACCAATGATCGTGTGGACGAACTTTGGAAAGAACATTACACTGCAATCAACAGAGCGTGCACGGCTATTGACTATATTGAGGAAATGGAGGATATAGATGAAACGCGGAAAACGCGCTTAATCAACGAAGCCAAATTCTTACGCGGATTGTTGTATTTTAATCTGGTGCGTTTATGGGGTGAAGTCCCGCTTGTTATTCATTCTCCAGCATCTGTCGGTAAGGAAGACATTGAAGTCAGCCGCACTCCGGTTGAAGACGTGTATGCCCAGATAATTAAGGATCTGACGGATGCGGAAAACTTACCGGCTCCGAACGAATATTCGCCCGGTGATGCGGGACGTGCAACCGGAGGTGCGGCAAAAGCATTACTTTCTTTGGTTTATCTGACGCGTGGGGAATGGAACCTGGCAGCTCAAAAAAGCCGGGAAGTAATCAATGGTTCTTACGGATATGATTTGTTTGAGAATTTTGCCGACGCATTCGATGCCGCCACTAAAAATGGAAAAGAACATGTCTTTTCCGCTCAATGTCAGGGTGGAAACGGCAAAGGAAACCGGCTGGGTTCATCCTGTACGCCGACAGGAATCCCCGGTATTGCAGCTGCCGGTACGGATGAACTCGGTCCGGGGGTATATGAGCTTTTCGAAGAGCGTGATAAACGCAGAGATGTGACTTTTTTTACCAGTCTGGTAAGTCCGAGGGATGGAAAAACGTATACGTTCGAACCGCATTTCTGCAAATATTTTGACCCTGCGGAAATTTCAAATCCGACGGAATCCAATCGGAATGTGCCGGTTATTCGTTTTGCTGAAATATTGCTTGTTCATGCGGAAGCCGTCAACGAAGCAGAAGGCGTCCCTTCTGCCGAAGCGTATGCATCCGTTAACCGCGTAAGGCAACGGGCCGGCCTGGATAATTTGCCGGTCGGCTTGTCGCAGGCGGAATTTCGTGAGGCGGTCTATCTGGAACGCCGCCTTGAACTGATGTTTGAATTTCACCGCTGGTTCGACCTGGCACGGACAAAACGTTTGATTTCAGCGCTCGAAAAGGCAGGGAAAATCAATGTGCAGGAACGTCACTATTTATTACCCGTACCACAGCGGGAAATAGACTTGAATCCAAAATTAACGCAAAATCCCGGTTGGGATTGATTAAAATGAAATGATTTATGAATACATGCAGAGAACTTATTAAACGTAGCCTTCTGTTTTCCGGTTACATATTTCCTGTTGTGGCCTGTACATCGGTTAAGCAGAACGAAAATGAGAAACGGCCCAATATCCTGTTTATCTATGCGGATGATTTGGGCTGGACGGATGTAGCCTCCGGCAGCAACTACTACGAAACGCCGGCCATTGACAGGCTGGCAAGCGAAAGTTTCCGTTTTCTGGAAGCCTATTCCTGTGGCCCGAACAGCGCACCCAGCCGGGCGTCTCTTCTGACGGGAAAATACACGCCGCGGCATGGCGTTTTTACAGTCGGAACAAGCGAACGTGGAGATTCTACATTCCGAAAACTTATTCCTGTTCAAAACCAAACAACGCTCGATCTTAATTTTGTTACCATTGCGGAAGAGTTGAAACATGCCGGATATGAAACCGGACTGGTAGGAAAATGGCAATTGGGACATAACAGGGTAGGCACCGGCCCGCAACAGCAGGGATTTGATTTTGTAATCGCCGGTAGCGGAGGGCCGAACAGCTATTTCTATCCATACGGGGCAAAGAACAATGAGACGGTTCACGAAGGAATAAATGACGGAAAAGAAGGCGAATACCTGACCGATCGGCTGACCGACGAGGCCATTCGTTTTATTTCGGAAAAAAGAGAAAGACCTTTCTTTCTCTATCTTTCTCATTTTGCCGTACATACGCCGACACAGGCGAAAGAAGAAAAGATAGCCAAATATCAGGCGAAGCG
>JAITDQ010000025.1 GCA_031282485.1 Tannerella sp.
AGAATGTACGAGAATCAGAGGAGTTGACGAGTTACATAAATTTCTTGACGGTTTATGATATACGACCTTGATTTTACAGATAAAGCAAAAAAAGATATCGCTGTTCTAAAAAAATCGGAGAAAGCTGTTTTCCGAAAGGTTGAGAAATTATTAACAGAATTAATACTGCACCCATTCACAGGGACAGGAAAACCGGAACCGTTAAAATATCTTCCCGGCGTATGGTCACGCCGTATTACGCAAAAACACCGGCTTGTTTACAAAATTAACAACAATAAAATAATAGTGATTGTTCTGTCAGCAAAAAATCACTATGACAATAAATAACCCCCCACCCATTAACCATTAACCATTAACCATTAACCATTAACCATTAATCATTAACCATTAATTACTATTCCTCCAGCGGTGCAAAATAGCGGAACTTATGTTCAGGCAACAGTTGAGGGTGAAAAACGGCAATCAATTCGGCCAGCAGATAATCGGGATGTAGCGGCACTTCCTCGTAATACAGCGAAGAGTTTGTGTTACAGCCGTAGATGTGACGGTTGCGGAAAGCGTCGAAGCGGCTGTAGGGCGAATAGTCCGATTTCAGGGCATCATAAGTCATCCCGGCTTCCCGGTTATACTGTATCAGCCAGACATCGGCGTGAATGGCCTTATTCAATACCGTTTCGAAGCTCATGGGCGTACTGCCGGCGCCCGGCAGGTAGCCGAACAGATAATCCGCTCCGGCGTCCTGATAAACATGCGCCATAAAGCTTTCGCCGGAAGGGACATACCACGGGGAACCGAATTTCATTCCCGTCATCAGTTTCGGGCGGTATTCCACGTTTTCGGCAAGGGCTTTTATCCGCAGGTAATTAGCCTCCGTTTGACGGAACAGGGAGTCGGCGCGGACATTCCGGCCGGTCAAAAGACCTGTAAACTTTATCCATTCGGCGCGTCCGAGCGGATACGTTTCCATATAATCGGCGCACTCGATAATAGGAATGCCCAACTTCTCCACAGGGCCATAGCTCCCGTGATCAAAAGGTGAAGCCAGTATCACCTCCGCGCCGATTTCAATCATTTTCTCAACGCTTGGCGACGTCGCCTCCCCCAAATCCGTTATCAACCCTTCGCGAATACGCTCTTTCACGACAGGAATGTTTATATAGCGCGATTCACAAACGCCGACAATATCGCCGGCCGCGCCAAGTTCGTCGAGCATTGCGCTGTGAACCGAAGTATAGACCACAATATTACGCATCGGCACACGGACGACAACGCCTTCCGGCATCCCTTCCGGCAACGGCCTGTCCCGCGGCGCCAGAAGGTAACGCTGCAACAGTTTCCCTTCATTCCACGGGTCACGCACTTCCACTTCCGTATATCCGTCGTGACGGGTCACTTTATAGCCCACCGCATAGCGAACGGAATCTTTCATGCACAACAAATCCTCCGGCGAACACGAACCGTCCCCGTCCGAAGATTCATGTGCACGCTCTCCCGAAGCGCTTCCGGCGCCCGAAGAGGAACTCTGTCCCATGTTACAGCCAAACATAAGACAGAGTAGCAATAATAAGCAGAAGCAATTGCGTATCATTGGTTTTATTTTTTAACCCTTACGGCTTTTATCGGGTTCAGACCCACTTCAAATTTAGTTACGAATTTTTCCTCTTTATCGAACACATAAATATCACCGTCGTTCAGATAATCGGACGTTGTGATATAAATATCGTCGAAAGTCTTATCCGTACAGATTTGATAGACATCCGAGATTTCCGTATTGCCGATAAAATTATCGGACAGAACTGTTTTATTTCTCATATCATACGAATAATACAACACCGACGGCGCACCCCATTGAGCAAATACGGAATAAAGCGTCGACCCGACATTCGCAAGCATAGTCCCTTCTATGTCCGTCACAACGGAAACTTCGTCCGTTTGTCCGTCAATCCTTTGTAATGTGTTGGGAATCGAACCGTAATTACCCATTGAAACCAGATATATCTCCCTGTTTCCGTCCGATACGATATTAGAAGGATTAACAACAACTTCTATCTTTTTCGTTTCGGTAAACGTTGCCATATTAACTACGGAAACGGTATTGTCATATCCCATTTCCGTATTCCAGTCGAGGCCGCCGGAGTTGGCGACATACAGTTTCCCGTTTGCCACCGTCAGCTGTTCGGGATTACGTCCCACCCGAACCTTAGCTTCGACCGTCAGGGACGTTGTATCTATACGCGCAACGTAACCATTGTAATAAGTAACATAAACTTTGCCTCCGTCGACGGCAAAACAACGCGGTTGCCCTTCCGTATCAATTTGTTTAATTGATTTCGCATCAAGGTCAGTCACTTCGATGGTTGATTCGCCGTATACGGCAATATACATTTTGCTTCCATAGAGAACCATATCCTGCCCCGTATCTCCCAGACGCCGCCCGTTCCGGACTTCAAAAATATCTTTGGTTACGGTGCCTTCCGTCACATCATACATGGAAAGGCTTGCATTGTTACTTCCACTGTTCCCGCTGTTCAAAACGTAAATATACTCGGACGGCTCGACCGGGTCTTCCGTCGGGTCGTCATCATCCTTACAACCTGTAAAAAAAGGCAATGCGATTGCCATGCACAAAGCAAATGTGTAAATAAAATTTTTCTTGTTCATAGTCATTAATGTTTTAAAAATTGTTATATATTTAATGCGATACTCAGCCGCCACGAACGGCCGGGCATCGGGTAATATTGAATTACGTCGTACTGCGTATCCGCAAGATTCAGAATCTCCCCCTGCAAACGCAGGGAGGCGTTTCGCAATCTGAACGTCCTGTTGAGCGAAACGCTCTGTTCCGCATAAGCGTCGACCCTGTTGGCTTTCGTGTTTTGCGGCAATGCATAACGTTCGCCAACCACCGTCAGCAGCCAGGAAACGTTTATCCAGGGCGTTTCGACCGTCGCCGAACCGTTCCCCGTATGACGGGGAGTATAGGGAATCTGGTGCCGGTAATTTTTCGCACCGGAATCCGTCAGGTCAATCGCATACTGATACGTATAACTGCCTGAAATCAGCGTATTTATTTCCCCGCAGAGCGGAATTTCCGCCGACATGTTCACGTCCGCCCCTTTTATCTCAACTTCCCCCATATTCATCATCCTCCATATATATAAAGTTGGGAGCGCAACGATTTTATCCGTCACCTTATTATAATATCCGTCGGCCGAGAGGCTCAAATACCGGACAACGGAACCGACATTCCCGCTCCATGTCAGGCCGGCGTTGTACTGTCTCGCTTTTTCGGGCTTGAGACCGGTATTTCCCATGCGCAGATAATACAGGTCTGTAAACGTCGGGACGCGGAAAATATCTTTATACGAAGCACGGACACGCAGGGCATTACGTCCGGCCGGCTGCCACGAAAACGCTATGGCGGGCGAGAGATGCCTGCGGTCGGCCGGGCGATTGCCGTTTTCCACTTCATCGGATATATATGTGCCCAGCAGACTGCCCGTTGCCGTCAACCGGTCGCGGCTGTACTGCACGGCCAGCGCCGTCAGCGATGTGTTACGCCGGGGCTGAGCCGCGTTGAGGAAATTATTGTTAAGCATCGTATGCGCATAATCCGTCGTAAGCGAAGCGGACAAATCGTCTAACGGCGCATACAAAACGCCTGCGGAACCGTAATATTCATGCTGCGTATTACGGTCTTCCTGATAACCGGCCGAGTATTTGTCATTCACATCCTTATAGCGCGAATAAGTATATGCATATTTGGCGACGGCTTGAACGGTAAACCGTTCGTTCCATTGATTCTTATATCTTGTCTGCATAAAACTGTTGTCATTCCACAGACGCTCCGTCGCCGTTTTATTGTAAAAATTCACGGAGCCGGGCAGTCCGCGCTCCGAATGAAACGTATATAACTTCGTTTCAAGATTTCCTCCCCGTCCGAAATCGCCATAAAGGTTTCCTTCCATGCGAACGGTACGGATGTCACTGTTTATGCGTTCCTCGCGCGTTTTAAGCGTCCCGTTCACCAGCGTATACGGATATTTGCTGTCCGCACGCATATAATCGGCATATACCGACGCGCTCCAGCGGTCATGCAGTTTCCGGTCGTACGACAAAACGGGATTAATCAGGCCGAACGAGCCGCTTTTTATCTTCGCGGAAAAAAGGTACGGTTTGCCGTCCGGGAAACGGGGTTTCCGCGTCCTGATATTAAGCACCCCGGCAGAAGCATAGATGCGCGCTGTCTGCAATATCTCGTCGCTTTGACCTGTGGAAAGCGAAATCATCTCCACATTGTCAAGCGTAAAACGGCTGATATCAACCTGTCCGCTCTGGGCGTCCGAAATCGGAACGCCGTCGTAGCCGACCGCCGTATGATGCGCTCCGAGGCTGCGTATGGAAACGGTTTTAAGCCCTCCTATCCCGCCATAATCCTTAACGGTGACGCCCGAAAAACGGCGTACCGCTTCGGATAACTCCTGTATCCCGAGGCGGTCGATACCTGTATGGTCAAGAATCTGCAACGGAGCCGTCTGTTTTGTAACGGACGGACGCGACTGCACGACAACCTCCACATCGGGAAGATGCCGCGATCTTACGGTATCGGCCGGCCGACTGTCCTGAGCCGAAGCCACCGTAGAAGAAACCAGCCATGCACTTATAAAGCACACGTTCATTACAGTAAACCCTCTTTTTGACATAAAAAACAAGTTTACAACATCCATACCCGGGATATTGTTATAAAAAAATTCCGGCAGGTTTTCTGACTTGTCCTCCCTTTCACCGGCAGCCTTCCCGACTTCAAAAAAAGTCAGTGGCCAATAAGAAACGCCGAGGTCTAAAGAACTTACAGCTACGGGCTCAGTTCCGGATTCACACCGGATTCCCTTTTACTAACCGAACGCGAATGCAAAACGGTTACACCGAAATCGGGGCAAAGATAATGCAAACCGGACATACTGCAAAACAATCCCCGGCAAATGCAAGAAATTTAACAAAAAACGGCGATATTATGATTAATTTTTTTTCGAGGTGCTATTATTTTTGAGTCTGTATCCTGTCCGGCAAACAGCAAGTCCGAAGGACTTTCATCCGAATAACCCCGTGCAAGTAAAGCGAAACACAGCTCCGGGACAGGATGCAGCCACTCTCGTCCACAACCCCGCAAGGGGTTGAATTCCTTCGGAGTTCCCCGTGGGGAATGTTATCCGGACGCCCATATCCTTTGTCAAAACTGTTGAACTCCTTCGTCATTCTCGTGGGGAAACGGATATCTTTCCTGCCCTGAGCTGCGCTTTGTTTGTATGGGGTTATATTGAAGTCCTGCCGACCTTTCTCCCGCGCGCGAAGGAAACGCCGCAAGGCAATCATACATTGCGGCATACAGACCGGCTTTTTGATGTCGATTTATTCTCCCAGTCTCTTTTCTATATCCGCTACCAGACTGCTGGCGCCGATTCGAAATAAATCTTTGCCGGTCCATTCTTTACCTAATACGTCCTTTACAATCGTATAATAGCGTACGGCGTCTTCTGCCGTTCTTATTCCACCGGAAACTTTTATACCGACTTTTTTCCCGCATATATCGGCATATTCCTTTATCACTTTACATATTGTATAAACGGCTTCGGGCGTTGCTCCGGGATAGCCTTTTCCCGTAGATGTTTTCACAAAGTCGGCTCCCGAATACAGGGCAAGAATCGTGGCTTTCCGTATATTTTCAACAGTCGCAAGCGCTCCTGTCTCAATAATAACTTTAAGTTTCGCCTCGCGGCAACTGTCTTTTATCTCACTTAATTCATCCGTTAGCGTTTCATAATCTTCTTCGAAAAAATATCCCAGATTCATTACCACATCTATCTCTTCGGCGCCCGTCATCACGGCCATAGCCGTTTCCGCAACTTTTACTTCGGTGAAAGTCTGCGACGAAGGAAATCCTCCCGCTACCGATGCAATTTTCACATCCTGCGCCGTTAACGCCTGTTTCAGGACATCCACGAACAGGGGATAAACACATATTGCCGCGATGTTAGGCACATCCGGGCGTTTTCCTTCATAATCATTCACAACCTTTTCAACCATTTCCCAGACACTCTCCCGGGTATCAAGGCTTGTCAATGTTGTCAAATCAATACAGCCGTGTATGTGCTTCAGCGTCTCCGGCGTGAAATTCTCTTTAAAATGTGCTTCTAATAAAGAATTGACCGCTGATGAAATATCCTTATCGGAGGGCAGCGAAGAAAACTTATCAAATGTTTCCTGATATCTGTTAACCTGTAAATGAGAATGTTCCATCTCAAAATCATAATTTTCCGCTTCAAATTCGTAATTTTCCATACTTATAATTTTATATTGTTTTTATGCCGTTCGTTATCACGCTCTGTTTTTTTCTTCAAATTCTTTTCAAACGCTTCCGTAAGGTCTACGCCGGTTTGATTTGCCAGGCATATCAAAACCCACAGCACATCCGCCATTTCATCACCAATATCCCTGTTTTTATCGCTTTCCTTAAACGACTGTTCCCCATACGTGCGAGCAATGACACGCGCCAGTTCGCCGACCTCTTCGGTAAGGACTGCCATATTGGTCAATTCGTTAAAATAACGCACGCCATACGTTTTAATCCACTCATCCACAATCAGTTGTGCTTCCTTTATTGTTAATTTATTCATGCCGTCAATCTTTTATAAATATCTGCAAATGTAACTATTACAAAGAGAATTTACACAAACGAAACAGAACAAATTCCGACAAAATCGCATAATCTTTTGATTTTCAATTAATATCCGAAAGCGCAAAAATGGTGCGAACCGTGGAAAACATCGCATCGGAAAGGATCCCGTTTATTCCTTATTCATTGTATCAATAAGAATCGTCACCGGGCCGTCGTTCAGCAGTTCAACTTTCATGTCGGCGCCGAAAATGCCGGTTTGAACTTCACGTCCCAACTGAAGGCTCATCTCATCACAAAAAGATTCATACAGGGGAATCGCGACATCGGGTTTAGATGCGCGTATGTAGGAAGGCCGGTTTCCTTTTTTCACCATGGCATGAAGCGTGAACTGGCTTACAACAAGAATTTCTCCCCCAATATCAAAGACGGAACGGTTCATAATGCCCTTTTCATCGTCAAAAATACGCAACCCGGCAATCTTTTTTGCCAGCCATTCAATATCATCCCGATTATCCGCATCTTCTATTCCGACAAAGATTAACAACCCCTGCCCTATCGCCGATTTCACCTGATTATCTACAGTAACCGACGCCTGTTTTACTCGCTGTATAACTGTTCTCATAATACGTTTTATTAAATTATTCGCGCTTTACCTGTTATTCAAAATTTAACTGCTTCCCGACTTCGCAGACCCCGTGCCGAGCAACAAGCTGTGACCGGCCGCATTTCGGATTACTTTTCCAGGCCTTTTTTGAGTATTTCCGCTTTCGATCTACCGATAAGTTCAGTAAGTTCACTCAACGGAACTTCCTGCAATCTTTTTATACTTTTGTATTTATTCAAAAGTATGGTTTTCGTTTTCTCGCCAATTCCTTTTATTGTATCAATCTCCGAAACAATCTGCTTTTTACTTCTTACATCCCGGTGAAAAGTGATTCCGAAGCGGTGCGCTTCATCACGCAAATGTTGAATTATTTTCAAGGTTTCGGAAGTTTTATCAAGGATAAGCGGCACCGGATCGTCGGGATAAAATATTTCTTCAAGCCGTTTTGCAAGACCGATTATTGCTATTTTATCCTGCAGATTCAGTTTTTTAAGCACGGTTGTAGCAATATTCAACTGTCCTTTTCCTCCGTCAACAACGATCAACTGGGGCAAAGGCAGATTTTCCTCCAGCAAACGGGTATAACGGCGCGTAACAACTTCTTCCATTGAGGCGAAATCATCGGGACCAACAACCGTTTTAATATGGTAATGTCGATAATCATTCTTTGAAGGTTTTGCTTTTTTGAAAACGACACAAGCCGCAACCGGATTCGTTCCCTGAATGTTTGAATTGTCAAAACATTCGATATGCATCGGTAAAAACGGCAAATGCAGGTCATCCTGCATCGTTTTAAGCAGTCTGGCAGTTCGCTGTTCGGGATTGAATTTTTCCGCTTTTTTCAGGCTGTCTACCTTATACTGTTTTACATTTTGCAGGGACAAATTCAACAGTTTTTTCTTATCCCCTTTCTGTGGAATTGTATATACTGTTTGACCCGATATTTCTACATCGGGCAAAAACGGAACAATTATTTCACGCGCCGGACTGTTAAATCTTTCTCTCATTTCAATAATGCCCAAGCCCAGCAGTTCCTCTTTCGGCTCATCAAGTTTCTTTTTATATTCGATCGTATAAACATGGACAACCGCTCCATTACCGATATACATATAATTAATATAGGCCGATTTATCATTCTCGTCAAACGAAAAGACATCAATATTATGCAACAAGGGAGTAACCGTGGCGCGAGAACGATAATTTTCAAGCACCTCATATTTTTCCTTTAATATTTGAGCTTCTTCAAAACGCAGTTTCTCGGACAAATATTTCATTTGTGCCAGTAAAAGATTTGTTATGCGGGAACTGTTCCCTTTCAATATGTCTTTTATTTCGGAAATCTGTTCGTTATATTCTTCCAAAGAGATCAATCCGGCACAGGGCGCATTACAGCGTTTGATGTGATATTCCAGACAAACCTTATAACGCCCTTTAGCAATAGATTCCGGTGTAAGCGGATATTTACACGTTCTCAACTTATATATGGATTTTATCATCTGAAGCATCGTTTTAACTATGTATGTGGATGCATACGGCCCAAAATATTGAGAGCCGTCTTTGATGATGTTTCTTGTGTGGAATACTCTGGAGAAATATTCGTTTTTTATGACAATAGACGGATACGTTTTGTCGTCTTTCAATAACACATTATAGCGGGGACGATATTGTTTTATAAGATTATTTTCCAGCAAAAGAGCCTCATCCTCCAGATCAACTACAATGTATTTAATGTCCCTTATTTGTTTGACAAGAACTCTTGTTTTATTATAAAAATGCTCTTTATGAAAATACGAAGAAACTCTCCGCTTTAGATTTTTCGCTTTTCCTACATAAATAATCGTAGCATTTTCATCAAAAAACTGATAACATCCTGTTTTTTCCGGGATAGTGGCCAGAATTAAATTCAAATGATTTTTATAATTGGTCTCCATGCTTATATAAATAATGGTTAATGGTTAGTGGTTAATGGTTAATGGGGTTCCCGGTTTTCCGTTTATGTTATTGCGAGCAGGGTCGAAAGCCCGATAATCAGTGGGGCATATTTCGACAAGCTCAATAAGCCTGAGAAATAATTCTGTTATATCCTGTTTGTTTATCATCGCATATTGTTCTTTACGTTCCACGTGAAACAAAACACAAAGACTTTTAGAAATCATATATGATGCCTAATAGTAATTGCGGTCGCCTGTAATTTTCTATTGTCTGATATCGTATCTCAAAATTGGCCGTCATGTTTTGCAATACAGGCGTCGATTCCGACAAATCATAATCAAGCCCGACACCGTAATTGAATCCGAAATAATATGAATAGTTTGAACCGGAAGCGGCGGAGTTCGTTGAACAAGTCAAACATACATGTCTGGCTTTTGCTATATTGGCAATATAAAATCCTGCGATTGGATAAAAAGTTGCTCCTTTTTGGCTCGAAAGAAAAATATTCGATATCAAACCGGGAAATAAATAATTAAAATTAAAAGCAAAAGCATTCATTTTTGAATACTTTTCGGGAAGAAAAATAGAAAAAGACGGCGCTATTCGAAAATTGCTAAAAAGATAATAGTGCAATTTTATAGTCGAAGAGAAATTATTAAGATCTTCCCCGAATGCAAAATCATGAGTTATTCC
>JAITDQ010000027.1 GCA_031282485.1 Tannerella sp.
TTTCCTGAAGGGGGGACGGGTGAATCTTAACAAAAGGTTTACGGATAAACTCTGCCTGTCCCGGACGCTGCCGAACATTCATTTCCTGACGCCCGGACTGCTGCGCCGGCTGAATGCGATTCGCTGTGTCCCGCTAAGCCGCCGGCTGGCTCCCAGTTACAAGAAAAAACATATTTCGCTGGGATGTAACATGTCTTTCTGGAAAAAAGATTGCATTGCCGTCAACGGGTACGACGAGTTTTTTGAAGGATGGGGCGGTGAAGATTTCGACTTCGCCTGCAGAATGGTGAACCGTGGCATCGAAAAACTGCATCTTAAATTTTCGGGTATCGTATACCATTTGTGGCATGATGACCTTTACATGCAGAACAGGGAAAAAAACTTTGCCCAGTCCCAACTAAGCCGGCAGGAAAAACGAATCTGGTGTGATTCCGGCGTGAATCAATACTTGTAACTTATTATCATGTGAGTAAAAAAAACAGTGTATTCGGGGTTTTTACTTTTATAATATGAAATTTCTATTCATTGTACAGGGAGAAGGACGCGGGCATCTCACACAGGCTATATCGCTGGCCGAAATGTTACGGCGTCATGGGCACGAAGTCGCGGAGGCGCTTGTCGGGAAAAGCCGTTCACGTGAAATGCCTGCTTTTTTTCGCGAACGTATGCGCGTGCCGATACGTATTTATGAGGCTCCGTCGTTTATATTTAAAAAGGACAGGAAGCATATTGATAAGGTGAAAACGTTTATCTATAATACGACACCGCTGAAACTGGGGAAGTTTGGTAAAAGTATAGAACTGATCTATCAACGGATTAAGGATGTGAATCCGGATGTTGTGGTTAATTTCTATGAGATATTGCCCGGGTTCATGCACCTGCGGTTTAAGGTGGATATGCCGTTTGTCAATATCGGGCACCAGTACCTGCTCCGACATCCCGATTACAGGTTCGGCAAAGGGGATTCGCAGAGTCTGGTCATATTAAAACTACATGCGTTCCTGAGCGGTATCAGTGCGACGAAGGTGTTAGCCCTGTCGTTTTATCCCATGAAAAGCTGTCCGCGCGAACGGTTAACGGTGGTGCCTCCTTTGTTGCGCCGGGAGGTACTGGATTTGCAGCCGTCCGAAGGGGATTATATTCTCGGCTATATGCTTAACCAGGGTTATTTCAATGAAGTACAGAAATGGCATGAGGCTCATCCGGATGTTAAGCTGCATTTTTTTTGGGATAAAAAGGATGCTCCCGAAGAATTAGTTGTTGATGATACGCTGACGCTGCATCAGATAAATGATAAAAAATTCCTGCATTATATGGAGCGGTGTCGCGGTTATATTACTACGGCGGGATTTGAATCCGTCTGCGAGGCTTTATTTATGAACAAACGTGTGATGCTCATACCGTCCCATATCGAACAGGAAATAAATGCGGCGGATGCCGCTTCCATTGACGGAGGTGTTATCGGCGACAGTTTCGACCTGAACCTCTTACTGGAATACATGCGGAAGGAAAGGACTTTTGACGGTGAAGCCTTCAGAAAATGGGTGTTCGCGGCGGAAGAGCTTTTTATTAAGGAGCTGACGGTGTTTTGACGTACCTGCCGACGGTTGTGGCGCCGGCGCCGAGAGTATCTGATCTCGTGTTCTGATGTATCCCGGGATCATTCGTAAATCAGGCGGAACATTTTTTCGGGGTGTAAAATCTCGTTTGCCGCTTCCAGTACTTGTTCTGCGGTAATATTTTCTATTTTCCGGAATACGTCGGGAAGCGTTTCATAGTGATTGTAATGGAGAAATGATTTCCCGAGGCCGAGGAACCGGTTTTCCTTCTGGTCGCTTGCTACGCCGAGCTGTCCGGTCGCCTGTTTTTTGGCGGCCGTTAATTGCAGGCCGGAAAGTTTTTTATCGCGCAAGGCGGCAAATTCTTTTTCAACGAGGCTGATGGCCTTTTCCCTGTTTTTCGGGTCCGTACCGAAATACACGGAAAAAACGCCGGTATCGGTATATGAGGTGACGTTGGATTCCACGCTGTAAACAAGCCCGTGTTTTTCCCGCAGGCTGACATTCAGGCGGCTGTTCATTCCCGGGCCTCCCAGTATGTTGTTCAGGAGGAAGAGCGGGTATCTTTTTTCATCATGCATGTCATACGCGCGTCCGCCTGTTATGATATGGGATAAATGCGTTGTTTTCTTTTTTTCCGTCCGTTGCGGTGTTATGTCATGAGGTTTTGACCTGCCGATTGCTGCTTTTTGTGAAGGGATGGCCGCGAGGTATTTTTCAGCCATTTTCCTTATGGTTTTAAAATCCGTTTTCGACATGGAGAAAAAGACCATGTTGCCGGCTGTGTAAAAGCGTTTTAGAAACGAAAGCCCGGATGCGGAGCCGAACGTAGCCAGGGAACGCTCGTCGCCCAGTATGTGATGACCCAGCGGGTGACCGTCGAAGAGTAAATTTTCGAAATCATCGAAAATGAGTTCCGAAGGCGAATCTTCGTACGACAATATTTCGTCAATAATAATTTCACGTTCCTTATCCAGTTCGTTTTCAGGAAACTGCGAATTGATAATCAAATCCGACATCAGTTCTACGGCTCTTTCGAAATCCTTCTCCATAAACACGGAATAGATGAACGTTTCTTCCTTCGACGTGTAGGCGTTCAGGTCGCCGCCCACATTTTCCATGCGGTTCAGGATATGCCATGCTTTACGTTTGACGGTTCCTTTGAACAGCGTATGTTCCACGAAATGAGCCAGTCCGGATTCCTTCGGGTTTTCGTCACGCGCTCCGGCGTTTACGGCAAAACCGCAGTATGCGACAGAGGAATCTGCCGGAAGATGAACGATACGAAGTCCGTTCGCGAGTGTATGGGATAGCGTTGACATGCGATTGTTTTTTTAAAGATTCAGTTTTGCCCGGGAGGCCGTGACAAGCCCCCTTACGGCGTTTTAAAAAATCCGAGGCGGGGAAACAATCCCGGCCTCGGACAAGTTCATTCTTATAAATGAAACGGTATGTGTGTCTGCTACTGCTAATCCAGAATTTTGACCCGGATATTTCTGTACCATACATCGTCGCCATGGTCTTGGAATCCGATGTATCCTTCCCGTTCAGGCCCGCCCAAATTGGTCAACAGTTCGTATGCCAGCGGGAAATCGCCTCCCGGTTTGAACTTGCTGTTTGCGATGAGTTCATTCCATTTGGGCGTCCACAAGTGATATTCCACAACGGTTTTCCCGTTTTGTTCATGAAAAACAGAGCCTTTAAAAACCGTAATTTTAGCCTTGTTCCATTCTCCGAACGGGTGGGCGTTTTGCGGCTTGGCCGGAATCATATCGTATAAGGAAGCCGCTTGACGGTTTCCGTTCTCTCCCTGTGTAGCATCCGGATGATTGGCATTATCCAGAATCTGAAATTCGGGGGATGAGATGTAAATAGGTTCGCCTTTGATTTCCTGTGCCAGAACGAAAACGCCCGAATTGGAGCCTTTGGCTACTTTCCATTCAAACGACAGTTCGAAATTTTTAAACTTATGCGCGAAAACGATGTCTCCGCCATCGAGGTTTTGCGCTTCGCCGCCTCCCGATCCATTGAATTTGAGTGCGTTTTCCTCTTCGTCAATCACCCAGCGTCCCGGAACTGCGTCTTTGTTGTAGCCGCGCCATCCATACAAACTTTTCCCGCAGAAAATGGTAATAACATTATCGTCGTCTTTTGGAAAAGCCTTCAAATCGACCTGCGATTTTTCGAAGATGGTATATTCCGGAATACCCTTAACGGAATCGGCTGCAACAAAAATTTCTTTTGTTTTTACCGTATAAGGCGTTGACTCGTCAGGGCAAACGTTCTTGCCGCCTCCGCAGGAAGTCAGGCTTCCCGCCAATACGATAACACTTGCAAATAATACTGTTGTCTTCATATCAATTATTTATTTTGGGGGTAAAACTAATGAAACGGGCACGTTAAATGCCCGTTTCATTTTCATTTTTTTATGGCATATCAGGCAGTTTCCAACCTTCACGATATTTGTGATTGATCAGTTCTGCGGCAAATGCCTGTGCATTAACAAAGTCGGTTTCCCTTGGATTCCACGTCGGATGGCCGTCCTTAATGGTGAAGCCGTCGCTTATCTTTATTTTGAACTTTTCGTCCGCGCCGATATTGGTAAACTTCATGTTTATACCGTCCCAGTCAAGTTCCTTATGAAGTTTCTGCAAGCGAACGGCCAGCACACCCAT
>JAITDQ010000072.1 GCA_031282485.1 Tannerella sp.
GTATGTTGAATACAGAAACTTTATCCCGGTGATTAACAGAGCTAAAGAGGCCTGTTTAAATAGCGGTCAGCCAATAGATTATCATTTCGTTGATATGAACGAAATGATAATTCTTGGTAAAGGCGCTGAAAGACAGGTGGAAAGCATTAAGCTGTCGCGTTATGCCTGTTACTAATTTTTTATTATGAAGCGCGGTTTAATGGCGATTGTATGATAATTGAGGACATACACCCGAACCGGAAAGCGCTCTTTGACATGTTGGATTTACCGCGTAATTTTGAAATGAATTGTTTGTCGATATGGGAATCCCCATGTCGGCACTAATTCAGCGGATTAGGATATGTAATTATTGCGTGTATGTTTTTACACATGCATTAAACGTGTGTTAAACATGCATCATTCATAATAAATTCGCGAAATATGCGTTATCTTTGCATCGGGAAGTGAGTGACAGATGAGAAAAAATCAAGAAATATTTATGTGGATAAAACAGATAATAAAGTAACCCCATGATAGATTTAATGCGAGACATATTTAAAAGCGACGCCGGTTCATTCGGATTTGTGTTTGCCGTTCTTATGTTGATATTCTACGCTATTTATTATATAACGAAGTTTGCAACAAGGATAAAAACGGAGCATGAGGAGTTTTCTAAAAAGGTTGACAAAATGGAGGGCAACACGGATAAAATAAAAGAAGATATTGTTATAATAAAAGGAACGGTTGCGTTGATACAGCGAAGCTTGCAAAACAGCAATATAATTGTCAATCCGTATGCCCAGCAACATAGCCCGATACGCATTACCGAATCAGGGCATGAAATGATCAAAAGGGTAGGACTAAACCGGATGATTGATGAAAAATGGATAAATATCTGTTCTTATATAAGAGAAAATTTAAGGAGCGAAAATCCGTATGATATTCAACAGTTTCTAATGGCGCATACGGCTGCGTATCCGGAACGGTTTATGGATAAGGAAAATCTCGACAAGCTAAAACTTTTGGCATATAACGAAGGGTATCCGTTGAGCGCCTATCTAACCGTAGTTGCAATCCTGATTCGAGACAGATTTTTTTCTGAAAACAATATCGATATTAACGAAGTAGACAAAAACGACCCTATTAAAACACGCGCAGCGGGGGAGGAATGATGTAAGAGGCGCAATCTAAAATATACACAGGGCGGGGTAAATCCAACAAACAGAGATTTACTCCGCCTTTTTTTGTGTCCGGGCGGGTTCTAAATTCGGACACAGGGTTTGTTGTGCTATTAAAATAAATGACCCATATTTAGCATATCTGCTTTTAAAATCGTATTTTTGCACGCTGAAAATTAAATACGAAACGAACAAATGAAACGATATTATCTTCTTATTATATTGTCGGTTTTGGCGCTTTGTACGGCGTGCGACAAGGTCACAACGCCGGCGCTGCTTGGCAAATGGCAACTGAAAACGGTCGAAAAAAACGGGGTTGAAACCGCAGTGGACACCGTGTGGTACAACTTCCAGTCGGAATCTGTTTTTTTGTTGCAAATCTATGTGCCGCAACGGGACAACTACCTGTTCTTTTTCGGATTGAGAAGACAGGCGGAAAATGACCTGTCCATACGGCTTGAATCGGACGAAGGTATTGGATACTCGGACTGGGAAGGCCGTGAGCGGTTGTTTACAATCGAAAAACTGGATAAAAAAAGGCTGACGCTTCGCAGCGGGGAAGGATATCGTTATTCGTTCATAAAATTTTAAGGAAAGAAATTTTCAGGTGAAAGATTATTTAAGTCAACTGAACGACAGTCAGCGGGAAGCCGTTTTGTACGACGGCGGGCCTTCGCTTGTAGTAGCAGGCGCCGGTTCGGGGAAGACACGCGTGCTGACCTATAAGATTGCACATCTTCTGCAAAACGGCTATGAACCTCATACCATACTGGCGCTGACGTTTACGAACAAGGCCGCCCGGGAAATGAAACAGCGTATAGCCGCCGTCACCAGCGAATACGTCACCCGTTATTTGTGGATGGGCACGTTCCACTCCATTTTTTATCACATACTGCGTCGTGAAGCGGCGCATACGGGTTTCCCCCCCGATTTTACGATTTACGACGCCGCCGATTCGAAGAACCTGATAAAAACGATTATAAAAGAATTGCAGCTTGACGACAAAACCTATCGTCCGGGAATGATACAAAGCCGCATCTCAAATGCAAAAAATGCACTGGTGACATGCGATGCATACGACCGCAACCGGGCGTTGCTCGATTATGACAACTACGCGGGAATACCGCGGACGAACGTGATTTACAGAACGTACCAGAACCGCTGTTTCCGTGCCGGCGTAATGGACTTCGACGAGTTGCTGCTGCAAACAAATATTCTTTTCCGCGACCGTCCCGACGTGCTGGCAAAATATCAGGAGCAGTTCCGCTACGTGCTCGTAGACGAATATCAGGACACGAATTTCGCCCAGCATCTTATCGTAACGCGTCTTTGCGACCGGCATCAGCACGTCTTCGTAGTCGGGGACGATGCGCAGAGCATCTATTCCTTTCGCGGCGCCAATATTGACAACATGCTCCGCTTCAGAGATAACTATCCGGCCTGTAAACTGTTTAAACTTGAACGCAATTACCGCTCGACCCAAAACATTGTAGATGCGGCAAACAGCCTGATAAGTAAAAATGTGGAGCAAATAAGAAAAAACGTCTATTCGGAAAAGGAAAAAGGCAGCCGGATAACCGTACTTTCCTCCTATTCCGATTATGAAGAAGGATACCTTGTGTCGTCCAAAATACTGGAAATGATGCGGTATAAAGGATATTCGTATTCCGATTTTGCGATTCTCTACCGCACGAACAGCCAGTCGCGCGTGCTTGAAGACGCCTTGCGCAAGCGTATGATAAAATATAAGGTATACGGTACCCAGTCGTTTTACCAGCGGAAAGAGATAAAAGATGTGCTGGCATATTTCCGCGTCGTCATAAATCCGGGCGACGAAGAATCCGTTAAACGCATCATCAACTATCCGGCGCGCGGCATCGGCAGCTCCACAATGGACAAGTTGCAGAACGCAGCCACTCAGGCAAACGTCAGCCTGTGGACGGTGATATCATCTCCGCAGACGTTCGAGGTAGCCGTGAACAGAGGCACGGCCGCCAGACTTCAGGAATTTCGTCTCCTGATTGAAGATTTTCAGAACAAAAATAAAACGCTGCCGGCCTCTGAAATAGCGGACTGCATTATGAAACGCAGCGGCATTTTCGCCGCTCTTTTTCAGGATATATCCGTCGAAGGCATAAGCCGTCAGGAAAATGTTCAGGAACTGCTGAACGCTATCAACGAATTTGTTTCGATAAGGCGTGAAGAAGGCATCGAAAATATTTCGCTGACCGATTTCCTCGTGGAAGTCTCGCTCATGACAGACCAGGACAGTGATAAGGATAAGGATGAAAACGCGGATAAGGTCACGCTGATGACCGTTCATTCGGCCAAAGGACTGGAATTTAAAAACGTTTTTATCGCAGGAATGGAGAACGATTTGTTCCCCTCGCAACATTCCATGAACAGTTCGCGTGCAATAGAAGAGGAACGGCGCCTGTTTTATGTCGCTATCACACGCGCGAAAGAAAACTGCATCATCACATACGCTAAAAACCGCTATCGCAACGGACAGACGAATACGGCCACACCCAGTTTTTTCATCAACGACATAGACGACAAATACCTTGATTTCTCCGATAATATGGAATTGCTGTTTCGAGGCGGTTCTTATTCGCCGGAAGAAGGTGACCGTCAGGACAACACATCCGACACCCGCGCCAAGTCCGGTTACAATCCCGCATGGGATGCCGAAACACCACAGCGCCCCGCGACAGGCCGGCGTCCCGCAGTCCCGTTGAACACGCCGCATTACAAACGCATGGAAACCGTAAAAGATACGGCGAACGACCGGTCGAATACGTTCGACGGGATTGCGGTCGGAGATAAAGTGGTGCACGAGCGTTTCGGCGAAGGCGAAGTTGTCGCTTTGGAAGGGACGGGAAGTAATGCAAAAGCAACCATACGATTCAGGAACTCGGATGAAAAAAAACTGCTTCTTAAATTTGCAAAATTAAACGTGTTGCATAAGTAAAATCTGAAAATTATGACGGATAATCCGATAATAAATAAAATACCTTCTCCCTGCTATGTCGTGGAAGAATCTTTCCTGCGCCGGAACCTCGCGCTGATAAAAAGCGTAAGCGAGCGGGCGGATGTGGAAATTATACTGGCATTTAAGGCGTTTGCCCTGTGGAAAGCTTTTCCGCTGTTCAGGGAATACGGGTTTGTATCCACGGCCAGTTCCGTAAATGAGGCGCAGCTTGCCCGGGAAGAAATGGGAAGCCTTGCACATGCCTTTTCGCCAGCCTATACGGAAGAAAATTTTCCCGTTTTCATGAAATACAGCAGCCATATAACGTTCAATTCCCTGTCACAGTTCAACCGGTTTTACCCGCAGGTTGCAGCTGCCGGAAATACGGTTTCGTGCGGTCTGCGCATCAACCCCGAATATTCGGTCGTGGCAACAGACCTGTATAACCCGTGCGCTCCCGGCTCGCGCATGGGCGTTACGGCGCATAACCTTGGCGATACGTTGCCGGAAGGCATCGAAGGTTTTCATTTCCATACGCTGTGCGAATCGTCGTCCTTCGATCTGGAGAAAACGCTGGAAGCCGTAGAAGCCCGTTTCGGGCATTTCTTCAAACGGTTGAAATGGTTGAATATGGGCGGCGGACATCTTATGACGCGCAAAGATTACGATACGGAGCATCTCATTTCGCTGTTGAATTCGTTCCGGTCGCGATACCCGAATTTGCACGTCATCCTTGAACCCGGCAGCGCTTTCGCCTGGCAGACGGGCTACCTGCTTACAACGGTTATTGACATTGTGGAGAACGGCGGGATTAAAACGGCCATTATTGACGCCTCCTTTTCGTGTCACATGCCCGATTGCCTCGAAATGCCCTACAAACCGCTCATCCGTGGAGCCAAAGACATCGAAGCAGGATTGACGGATTCGTCAGGCGGAAACCCGTCCCATGCCGGAAAAAACGTTTACCGCATCGGCGGATGCAGTTGTCTGAGCGGTGACTTCGTGGGCGACTGGCTGTTTGAAAAGCCCCTGAAACCCGGCGACCGGATAATTTTTGAAGATATGATTCACTATACGACGGTCAAAACAACCATGTTTAACGGCGTGCCGCATCCTTCGATAGCTATCATACACGAAGACGGGAAACCGGAAATTTACCGCACATTCACTTATGAGGATTATAAAAACCGGATGTGTTAAAAGAGACTTTTGAAGAAATAAATAACAGCATATACTTGATTTTTTTGATAAAAAATATATCTTTGCAAAGTGACACCAAAAAGGACAAAATAAAAAATGGGAATATTCGGATTTTTTAATAAGGAAAAGAAAGAAACGCTCGACAAAGGGCTTTCCAAAACCAAGGAAAGCGTTTTTTCCAAAATAACGCATGCCGTTATCGGGAAGAGTAAGGTCGATGATGCGGTTCTTGACGATTTGGAAGAAGTGTTAATCATGTCGGACGTAGGAGTGGAAACGACGCTGAAAATCATCAAACGCATCGAAAAACGCGCCGCAGCCGACAAATACGTTACGACAAACGAACTGACGACGCTGCTCCGTGAAGAAATCGCCGCACTGCTAATGGAAAACAACACGCAGGATGCGGAAAGTTTTACGATATCGCACGATGCCGTGCCTTACGTGATAATGGTTGTCGGAGTCAATGGAGTCGGCAAAACGACGACTATCGGCAAACTTGCTTACCAGTTCAAACAGAACGGATTCAACGTCTGTCTCGGCGCCGCCGATACGTTCCGGGCTGCGGCGGTGGAACAGTTAGTCATTTGGGGCGAACGCGTCGGCGTCCCCGTGGTGAAGCAGAAAATGGGAGCCGACCCGGCGTCCGTAGCTTTTGATACCTTAAATTCGGCCAAGGCGAACGACGCGGATGTCGTCATCATCGACACCGCAGGACGGCTTCACAACAAGGTGAACCTGATGAACGAACTGACCAAGATAAAAAATGTAATGAAGAAAGTCATACCCGATGCCCCGCACGAAGTACTGCTCGTGCTCGACGGTTCGACCGGGCAGAACGCTTTTGAACAGGCAAAACAGTTTACCGCCGCTACGGAAGTAAACGCCCTCGCTATTACGAAACTCGACGGTACGGCCAAGGGCGGCGTCGTGATCGGCATATCCGACCAGTTCCATATTCCCGTTAAATACATCGGGCTTGGCGAAGGCGTGGAAGACCTGCAGGTTTTCAGGCGTGCGGAATTTGTTAACTCTTTATTCGGCGAATGATTTTCCCGGGAGGATTTGAATGAGGAAAAATAAAGTTGATATAATCACGCTCGGCTGTTCAAAAAACCTTGTCGATTCGGAACAGCTGATGTGCCAGTTTAAAGCAAACGGCTATACCGTAGCTTACGACCCGGATAAGGTAAACGGTGAAATCGTTATCGTAAATACATGCGGATTCATCGGAGACGCCCAGGAAGAATCAATCAATATGATTCTTGACCTTGAAGAAGCAAAAAGAAAAGGACGTATCGGGAAACTCTTCGTCATGGGATGTCTTTCCGAGCGGTTCATGCAGGATTTGAAGCCCGAATTATCCGGCGTCGACCGGTTTTACGGGAAATTCAACTGGAGTAATATTTTGAAAGACATCGGCAAATCATATCATTCCGGTTTGACGGACGACCGCCTGCTGTCAACGCCCTCTCATTACGCATATCTCAAGATTGCGGAAGGTTGTGACCGTCACTGTTCCTACTGTTCCATCCCCCTGATAACCGGTAAATACAAATCCCGTCCGGTGGAAGACGTCGTATCGGAAGCGCGGTTGCTTGCCGGCAGGGGCGTTAAGGAACTTCAGGTCATTGCGCAGGATTTGACGTACTATGGCCTCGATCTGTACGGACGCCTTGCGCTGCCCGAACTGATCGAACGCCTGTCCGATATTCCGGGGATTGAATGGATACGCCTTCACTATGGTTATCCGACGCGTTTCCCTTACGATTTGCTTCGCGTCATGCGAGAGCGCGACAATGTATGCAAGTATCTGGATATAGCCCTGCAGCACGTAAGCGACAGGGTTCTTAAATGTATGAGACGCCGGATTACGCGCCGGGAAACGTATGAACTGATAGAAAGGATACGCGGCGAAGTGCCCGGCATACATCTCCGTACGACCTTTATGGTGGGTCATCCCGGCGAAACGGAGGACGATTTTGACGAATTGACCGCATTTGTCGAGGAAATGCGTTTTGAACGCATGGGAGCTTTTGCTTACAGCCACGAAGCCGGAACCTATTCGTATCTTCATTATAAGGATGATATTCCCGGTGAAATCAAACAAAGACGTTTGGACGCTTTGATGAACCTGCAGCAGTCTATCGCAGCCGAAATAAACGAAACAAAAGTGGGGAAGACCATGAAAACCGTTATCGACCGCAGGGAAGGCGATTATTATGTCGGGCGGACGGAATTTGATTCGCCGGAAATAGACCCTGAAGTGCTTGTCGAAAGCACCCGTCGCCTGCGTATCGGAAACTTTTATAATGTACTGATAGAAAGGGCTGACTTTTTCGAATTGTACGCTAAAACGTGAGTTTTGTTAAACAATCGCGTATTGCTAAAAAAAAAGATGCTTTTTTTTGTGAATTTAGAATAATAGTGTTATTTTTGCCACGAAATAACGCAGCAAATGTTCTACTTTATATGAAAGATGTCGAATTAGTTACCGCATTGTCGAAGGAAATGAATATGTCTCCTAAAGAAGTAATGGATACATTATCAGCATTTTTCCTGTTAATAGGTGATACGCTTTCTAACAGCGGAAGCGTAAGCATTTCCGGTTTGGGACAGTTTGAAGCCAAAAAGAAAGCGGAGCGCATTTCCGTTAACCCTGTGAATGGAAAAAGATACCTTATTCCACCTAAAATTACACCGGTCTATAAACCGGCTGCATCATGGAAAACTTATTTGAAAAAATTAGACGAAAATGAATGAACGTTTCACAACTCGTAATTTGGCGGAAAT
>JAITDQ010000207.1 GCA_031282485.1 Tannerella sp.
GCGATAATTTCTTCCATACGTTTCCTTATCCCGGCGATCGCATCTTCCGGGATTTTTTCACGGTCGGCATACTCACAGTAATATCCCTTCGAAACGGGATGCTCAAGGTTGAATTGCCGGCCGGGAAAAAGATCGTTTACCGCCTTCGACAGGATAAAGCAAAGCGAACGCAAATAAGCCCTGTACCCGGATTGATCCGTATAATCGACAAATTCAACGTCCTTCGATTTCCAGCATCTGTACGTCAAGCCCTTCACCCGGTTATTCACGCGGGCACATAACGGACGGCGCGTCAACGGCGCACCGACAGCCGCATAAATTTCAGACAAGGACGAGCCGATACTTACCTCTTTGTACGTATGGTTGTTCTTGCAGTAAATCGTAATATTTTGATCCGGTATCATCACTGTATTTTTATAACCTTAAAAGGCTTGTTCATTGACGTAAATGAATAAAAAGCCGCTTCGCCTTCATCCAGAAAAAAGCATGTCAGCACAGGATTTTCTTCCGAACGGTAAATTTCCCTAAGTTCGGGCATCGTCTCCAGCACTTTACGTTTTGCCGCGATTTCGTCCGTAAATCCGACTTTGCCGCAGGCACGCATCCACTGCATCGTCTCAGGCATAAACGAGCAGATTTCGACATAAGGGTTTGCCTGCAACTGACGGTAAACATTTTTCACCGTAGCCGTACAGAAAGTCGGTTTCCCGTTCCATTCCATTACAAATCCGAAGGGGCGTACATGCGGCCGGTTATTTTCATCAACCGTACCAAGATAAAAAGTACGGCACTTATTTAAAAAATTCAAGACTTCTTCCATACAAATACATTATTATATCATAAAACCTGACAAATGTAATGATTAAAATCCGTTTTTCAAAATGGGTCGGTTCTCGCAAGGACTCCAGCCTGCCTGCAACGTAACGTACCTGTCAGGAGCTTAGCAGGAACTCCTTAAAACCTTCGAAATCTTTTCCAAGTGCGACACTTTTCTTTTCGCCTTTCATAAATTCCTGTAGCTTTGCCGGAATTTCAATGTCGGAACCGAGAATCGTGTCGACCGTCTCTTTGAATTTGGCCGGATGAGCCGTTTCGAGGAATAAGCCTGTTTCTCCGGGTTTCAGGCCGTGGTCGGCAAGGGCCTGGTAGCCGCAGGCGCCGTGGGGGTCTAACAGGTATTGGTGGGTGTTGTACACTTCGCGCATCGTTTCGGCAATCTGTTCGTTCGTGTACCGGTATCCGGATATTAATGATGCTATTTGCCTGTGGCTGTGGCCGAACAAATCGAGGATACGTGCAAAATTGCTTGGATTACCGACGTCCATTGCGTTCGCATACGTTTCTACCGACGGGCGCGGACTGTATTTTCCCGTCCGGAGATATTCGAGGAAGACATCGTTACGGTTGTTGGCTGCAATGAAATGTTTTACGGGAAGTCCCATTTTAAAGGCAAAAAGCCCGGCGGTTATGTTCCCGAAATTGCCGCTCGGTACGCAGACGGTTATGTTCCCGGCTTTTCCGGCTTTATCCAATTGTGCACAGGCGTTGAAATAATAGAAGGATTGGGGCAGGAATCTTGCGACGTTAATGGAATTGGCGGACGTCAGCTGCATGTGGCTGTTCAGTTCGCCGTCGACAAATGCGGCTTTCACCAGTGACTGGCAGTCGTCGAACGTTCCGTCTATTTCCAGCGCGGTGATGTTTTTCCCGAGCGTTGTAAACTGACATTCCTGTATAGGGCTTACTTTTCCTTTGGGATAAAGAACAAATACGTTTATCCCCGGAACGCCGAGAAACCCGTTTGCCACGGCGCCTCCCGTATCGCCGGAAGTGGCGACAAGCACGTTTACCTCGCGGTCTAAACCCCTGCGGAGTATGAAATAGCTTAATACACGCGCCATAAAACGTGCGCCTACGTCTTTAAATGCAAGTGTCGGCCCGTGGAACAGCTCAAGGCTGTAAATGTTATCATTTACATGAACAACGGGCGTCTCGAAAGAAAGCGTCTCATGAACGATGTCCGTGAGCGTCTGCGATTCCATATCGTCTCCGAAAAATGCCTGTGCGACAATATCCGCTATCTCCCGAAACGATTTGTCTTTCATTGTTGCGATAACGTTCCGGTCGATAGACGGAATACGTTCCGGCATGTAAAGCCCCTTGTCGCCGGCAAGACTTTTGATCACGACTTCTTCCAGATTTGTAAGGGGCGTCTGTTTGTTTGTACTGTAATACTGCATTGTAATTGTATATATTAACTCTCGCTCACCTGATGTTCGCTATTGAGATTATGTCGGCGAAAACGCCTGCGGCGGTGACGTCGGCGCCGGCGCCATAGCCTTTGATGATCATCGGATAATCGCGGTAGCGTTCCGTCGAGATCATGATGATATTGTTGCTTCCTTCGAGTTCGTAGAACGGGTGGTGGCTTCCGACCTCCATCAGTCCGAGTTCGCACTCGCCGTTGATCATGCTTGCCACAGAACGCAGGCGTTTGTTCTCGGCCGCTAATTTTTTACGTTTTTCCTCAAATTCCGCATCGAGTTCCGCAATATGTTCCCAGAAATTGTCGATGGAACCTTTAAAATACTTCTGCGGAATAAACAGGTTTGTTTTGACGTCTTTCTGTTCTACCGGATATCCGGCTTCGCGGGCGAGGATTACAAGTTTACGCAAAACATCCTTACCACTCAGGTCGATACGCGGATCCGGCTCGGCATACTTAGCGTCGACCGCCATCCGTATCGCTTTACTCAGCGGGATGTCTTCGCTTATTGTGTTGAATATAAAATTCAGCGTACCTGACAGGACGGCTTCGAGTTTCAGGATGTGATCGCCGCTGTTTATCAGGTCGTTCATCGTGTTGATGATCGGCAGTCCGGCTCCCACGTTTGTTTCGAACAGGAATTTTATACCGCGTTTGCGAGCCGTTTCCTTGAGCAACTGATAATTTTTGTATGACGAAGATGCCGCTATTTTGTTGGCCGCTACGATTGAAATATTTTTATTGAGAAGCGTTTCGTACAGTTCCGCTATTTTCTCGCTGGACGTGCAGTCGATGAAGACGGAATTGAATATGTTCATTTTTATGATTTCATCCCGGAGTAAAGCCGGCGACGATTCCGGGCCTTTCTCTTTCAGGTCTTTGAGGCATGTTTTAAGGTCCAGACCTTCCCGGCGCATGAGCATGCGTTTTGAATTTGCTATCCCGACGATGTTCAACTTCACGCCGTTTTGCGTCATCAGTTTTTTCTGTTGAAGTTTGATTTGTTCCAGCAAATGTCCGCCTACGGTTCCGACACCGACAAGAAAGAGGTTCAACATCTTATATTCGGAAAGAAAAAACGAATCGTGTATTGAGTTTAACGCCTTGCGGAGGTATTCGAGTTTGATAACGAACGATATGTTTGTCTCGGACGCCCCCTGTGCACAGGCTATAACGCTGATGCCGGCGCGTCCCAGCGTGCCGAAGAGTTTGCCGGCTATACCCGGCGTCCGTTTCATGTTTTCGCCTACGATAGCGACCGTAGCGAGGTCTTTTTCGGCGACGATGTCTTCAATTTCTCCCCGCGAGCGTTCGGGGGCAAATTCTTCGTTAAGCACTTCTACCGCCAGCGAAGCATCTTCATTTTTTACGGCAAATGTCGTGTTGTTCTCGGAGCTTGCCTGCGATACCATGAAGACGCTGATGCCGCTCTTGGCCAGTGTGCGGAATATCCTGTAGTTGACGCCGATTACGCCGACCATGCCCAATCCCTGCACGGTGACGAGGCAGGTGTCGTTTATGGAAGATATGCCTTTTATAATCGCTTTCTTTTCGTTTTCGGGTTCCTTCCTGTCGGTTTCCCTTGAGATACAGGTGCCGGGCGCATCCGGGTTAAACGTGTTGCATACTTTTATGGGGATATTCTTGTGGAAAACCGGGTAAATGGTCGGGGGATAAATCACTTTTGCCCCGAAATTGCAAAGCTCCATCGCTTCGGTAAAGGACAGATGTTCGATTACGTAGGCGGAATTTATGATGCGCGGGTCTGCCGTCATAAACCCGTCCACATCCGTCCATATTTCGAGGATGGAAGCATCCAGTGCGGCGGCGATAATGGAAGCCGTATAGTCCGAGCCGCCCCGTCCGAGGTTTGTCACCTCGCCGTCTTCGATGCTCGACGATATGAATCCGGGAACCAGCGCAACTTTCGGCACAGGTTTAAAAGCTTTCCTTATCAATTTGTTGGTCTGGTCGAAATCGACAACATGTTTGCCGAACTGTTTATGAGTTTTTATAAACAGTCGTGAATCGTATAATTTTGCATTTTTGATTACGTTCGACACAATAATCGACGAAAGCCTTTCCCCGTAACTGACGATTGCATCGGATGTTTTTGCCGAGAGGTCTTTTATCAGGAACACGCCGCGGTAGATATTTTCAAGTTCGTCGAGCGTCTCCATTACTTTTTTCATCGTCACGGCCTGCTTCGATTCAGGAATGACGCCTTCTACGATTGCCCTGTGGCGTGTGACGATTTCGGTAAACTCTTTTTTATAAGACTTATTGCCGCCCGACGCCAGCCGCGACACATGCAATAATTTGTCGGTTATGCCTCCAAGGGCGGAAACGATGACAATTACAGGCTCTTCGACCGCCTCTACTATTTTCTTAACGCTCAGGATGCTATTCACAGAACCTACGGATGTTCCGCCGAATTTTAATACTTTCATTATA
>JAITDQ010000343.1 GCA_031282485.1 Tannerella sp.
TAACTCTTCTGTCGTTTTTTTCAACTGCTTTTCTAACTTTTCTTCCCGCTTTGTTTTCATATTATATTCTATATATATAGTTTAATGATACAAAGGTAAACTTTTTTAGAAGAAAATCAGGTGGTGATGTAAAAAGTATGCTATTGTAAATATTTGGCAATCAGGAAATAAATTAGTACTTTTGTAAATGAAAATAAAAATAACCCTCCATTGCCCCGATTGCCAAAGTACAAAGATAAAAAAGAACTTGCTGAGAAATTATCCAAAGGCAAAGCAAAGAGCGATCAAGACCGGGTAATACTTTATGAAATGGAACAGCTTAACCCAACTTGAACAAAATTACCCACCAAACGGCCGAAAACGGGCGTATTTCAGGCGCAGCAGAATTTGTATATAACTAATTATTAGCATATTATAAAATAGTCGTTTGCCAAAAGTTGTTTGTAGTCCCAGAATATTTTCATAAATGTTGTTTTTGTCATGAAAATATATTATTTTTGCGGCAAATTTTGATATACCCTTATGTTTATTAACCCAACTTGCCAGCCGAATCGATGTAACTATCTTGTAAGCAGTCTGATACATTTTCAACATTTCACGTATGGGGACTACGGCTTTTTTTCTCATACCTGGCTTTGTTTGTTTAAAATTGAGTGCACCGTATATCATGGCTGCCTGTTGATTCGCCCGCGAAGGTTGACGTATAATCAGGCTATCTCCGTTATCACGCTTCATTCGTGTGGTAATTAGCGTTTGGGAGGACATGATCGTACGGATATGCCTCCAGTCGTAGCGGATGTTCTTCTTTTTCAGCTCTTCCCTGACGGCATGTACCAATTGATAAGCAAGGATTCCGGTAAACAGATGTCCCATCGATTTTTTTTCGGTACAAGTTCGTTCGACATCCAGTTTGTGTCCAGCCCCCAGGCGGTCTGGTTAGCAATAGCCGTCGTGCTGACGATGGCCTGCTCTACATCGAATACTTCATCTTTTTTTGTCGACATAACTTTGAATTTATAGATTAAACATTTAGAAATTAATCGTTCGCAATGACGACGACAGGCAGGGTGATTAAAACTGTGAATAAAGTTTTTACACAGAAAAAAAACCTCTGCCTGCCGTCGTCATTGTAAGGCGATAGCCTGAAGCAATCCAGGTTTTAGACCTTTTATCAACGAATTACCCGAATGAAACGAACGAAGACTTCGTTTAAATTCGGGCCATTCGTTGATCATTTATTAATGTGGGTTGTTTGTCTGGATTGCGAAGGCTCAATCACCGTGCAACGCCGATAGGCGTTTTCCGTGAATAACGTAGTGGAGCAATCCAGACAAAACACGTGATGCGCCGAGACGGGGCATGCCCCAGTCGTGTTCGGAAGAAAATTGAGGCCAAGCAATCTCCTTTTCTTCAGGAGCTTAATTACGGGGCAGGCAAACTGATCCGGTTCAAATCGCCGCCGGAACGAACTACCGCAATGGCGAGTATGATTTCCTGCAATTCCATTTCCATCCTTCGTTTGGCCGTTTTATAGCCAATGTCGTTTTCCTTTTTGTATATCCTGATCAGCATGGCGACAATCAGGGTCATGTAGAGAACGATTTGAATGCCGTTCTCATTGAGCGAAACAAAGTGGCTGAAATTTAACTCCTGCTTAAGAAAACGAAAAAAAACTTCGATGTCCCATCGCCGGCGATACCACTGTGCGATCTGTTCGGCACGGACATTGAAGATATTGCTGATCAATATAATATCGTTATCGCTATCCGGAGGGCGAAACCGGATGACACGGTAAACCGTCTCCGTGAGCACCTGTTTTCCGACTCTCTTCCCCGTTTTGTCGGTACTTTCTTCTCTTTTGTACAGTTTGACAAGAGCGTCTTCTTTGAGTATCCCGTCGCCAAAACGCTTGAATGACGTATCCCTTGTTTTCACGCGTAATAATCTGCGGTTTTCCTGCAGCCGTCCGACAAACCGCAGGCCTTCGTGCGAGTTCATTTCGTCGAAGGCCGACGTCGAAGACTGACCCCGATCGATCAGGTACACGCTGGCATGATCAGGACATTTGCGGAAATGTTTGATCACATTTTCCGGAAGCGCAAGGGATTCACTCGCATATTTCTCCTGGGTATGCGTGCTGACACAGCTACCGTACGTCCTGTCGTAATTCAGCGTAAATTTGAGCATTTTCTTCTTTTTGTATTCATTTCCGCAGGTCATGCCTTCCTTGAGTTTTCCGGAAGTTTCCGCTACCAGCGTGCTGTCTACACGCTGAAGAAGCACCCCGCCAATGCTTTGCGCGGGATATACCTCCGAAAACCGTACCCGGATACATTCATATACCTCTCTGAAGAAATCCACATTCATCTCCGAGAGCCTCTCGGAGATGGAACTGTGAGACAGGCGCGTTTTGCCCTTTTTCACGGGGAAGAGCATACGGAACTGTGGGGAAGAAAACAGGTCGGCAAGGCCGCGCTGTCCCGTCCTTTCCATGGTCAGCATGGCAAAAAACAGCAGGTTGAACATCATTTTGCCCGTAAGCACTTTGGCGTAATAATCCACACCGGTATCTTTGGCTATCTGCACAAAAAGGGGGTCGGGTATGAGTTTCAATAACTCGGACAAGGGCAGCGTATGATTTTTGAATAGGGGCATCTGTTGTTTTCAGTTTCCGCAAAGATACGGAATTAAACTAACCGTATATAGTTAATTGACAAAAAGTTATCAACACTTTCAAGAAAAAAACTGTTGATAACCAGTCGAATAGCTGAAATTCAAATTGGACGTACAAAAATAAACACTGATTATCAAATAGTTATAATCTTCCGAACACGACTGGGGCACGCCCCGTCTCTACATATGCGGTGGTCGAACGATCCCGTCGTATCGGGCCCTGTCCCGAATGGGACATGTGGAACGTGTACTGTGAACAAGCCGCTTGTACAGCGCGTACAAGGCAACTTCATTAAGAAAGGATCAACGAATGGCCCGAATCTAACGAATGAAGATTTCGTTTTCATTCGGGTCATTCGTTGATAAAAAAAAGGGGGCGGAACGCCCCCCTCTCTTAATTCTTAATTGAAAAATTATGGGTTTGGCCTTCGATGACGACGATGTAAAGTCCCGCGGCAAGTGTTTCCGAGACCGTTTCGCCGGTAGGGAGCGCCAGGGTTTTCACCCGAATCCCGGCCAGATTGTAAATCCGTGCTTCGCCCGGCTGAGCGACGGTGATGTACACCCTGGAACCTGTGGACCATACCCGCGTACCTTTTACAGCGGTCGTGGCATTGGCGCCGTCGAAGGTGATGCCGATCGTGAGGTTTCGACGGATTTGGAGAATACGCACCGTGTAACTCCCGTCGCCGTTTGGCATGCAAATCACACCGCCGTCGCCGTCGTAGTCAGCCTCGCGACCGGAAGTGACCACCGGCGTTCCGGCAGACGAATCCAACGGAATGAGGGTGAATACAAAGTCACTTCCGCTTTCTACGGAATACGTTCCGGCGGGCGGATCGGTGGTGGCGCCCTGAACCTTCGGCAGAATAATCCTCCGAATGATTGTGGGTGGCGAATGCGGCTCAAGAATCGTGAACCGGCCCAGCAGCAGATCCGTCGCGGCGGTAAAGTTCACGCCCTCGGCAATGTCGACGGTGACGGTATACGTCCCCGGATCATCGGGTAGGCGTGGGCGACCGTCGTACTTCACCGTGATCGCACCCAGACCGGTGTACGGATCAACCAGCACGGGCGTGTCGATGCCCTCCGGACGGCCCCGGTAGACGATGTCGCCCAGGTCGAAATCCAGGTATTCTACCGTTGGCGTGGCCTTGTTTACCTCAAAGCTCACGTTGAACGAGGTGTTGATGTTGCTATTCGACACGGTTCCCGTGGCCGTATAGGTTCCGGCATTAAGCCCCGTTTTCGGCGTGACGGTAAAACTTCCCGTACTGCCGACGTTTATGGAAGAAATCAGTGAAGGACTCGTCGTAAACGCGGACGAACCGGCGCCGCTCAATGCGATGTTGAGATCACCCGTGGCATTCCACGCGTTGGTCACCGTGACATCAAGCGGCGCAGGAGTGTCATAGCCGTAGGTTACGCTGCTAAGTGTACCTGTTTGGCTTAACAAAATGCCGTATAGTAAAATAAGCGTTGGGTTATTACTGTTGTTGGCTTCTCGCGTGTAGCTACAGCCGTATTCCTTGTTGTTGGCCGTAAGCGTCATCCATTCAGCTTCAGCATTGGT
>JAITDQ010000359.1 GCA_031282485.1 Tannerella sp.
TCCTGTCCCACGAAACCCTTATACCCGACTTCGACGAGGGCTTTCATGATGGCGGGATAGTAAAGTTCCTGCGTCTCGTCGATTTCCGCGCGTCCGGGGTTGCCTCCGGTATGGACGTGGGAGAAATAAGTGTGATACTTGCGGATGTGTTCGATGATGTTGCCTTCCATGATTTGCATGTGGAAAATATCGTACAGCAGTTTGAAATTGGGCGAGCCTACGCGCCGGCAAAGTTCCGCGCCCCATACGGTATGGTCGCACAGGTAATCCTTGTGTCCCACGCTGTTCAGCAGTTCCATGGTCAGCACCACGTTGTGCTTTTCCGCTATGGGAGTGATCCGCTTCAACCCTTTTTCGCAATTCTCCCATCCCTGCAAGTCGGTGACGCCATTGCGCCTGCCCGAAAAGCAAATCAGGTTTGTTAGCCCCGCCTCGGCTACCATCGGTATGACCTTTTCATAGCTTGCCGCCAGTTCGTCGTGGAGCGACGGGTCGTTGAAACCGCGGTCGATTCCCAAACCCGCGCCCTGCGCCATTGCGACGGTCAGGCCATGCGACGTGACAACCGGCCAGTCTTTCGGATCCAGCAGTTCGACCGACTCGATGCCGATATTTTTGCAAATATCGCAAAACTCATCCAGCGGATAACTGCCGAAACACCATTTACTGACCGAATGGCGGATGTTCCCCTTCAGCGGTTCTTTCTCTTCCTTTTTCTTCTTTTTTGACTGGTTCACGGCAGCGTTCATATTACCTGCCGCCAGCATGGCGCCTCCTGCCAGCGCCGCTTTAATAGCTGTTCTTCTTGAAATAGATTCCATATTAATAAATATTTTTTATATTGTCCTGCAAATGTAGTATATTAACCGAAATAAAAAAACATCCTGAGCGGATAAATGCAAAATAAAGGGTCGTTTTGTACAAAAAAACGATATTTACGTCATAAATTTTGTTTTTTTTTGAATGATTCATGAAAATAGCGTTATATTTGGGCAATGAAAATAATGATAACAAAAATATTTGCGTGTATTTTTCTGGCGTTTGGAATGTGCGAGGGTTCGACGGCGTCCGATATTTGCATATCGGGAATTCGCATATCCGGGAACAAACAAACGAAAGATTTTACGATTATGCGGGAACTGCCTTTCCGTACGGGTGATGTCATGCCGGAAGACAGGCTTATTTACCAGCTGACCGTCGCGACGGAACATCTGAATAACACGTCGCTTTTTAACTACGTATACATGGATTATATACCCGATACGCTCGAACGGACGGATTGTCTGTCGTGTATCGTCACGATTCATGTCGAAGAGCGGTGGTATTACTGGCCGCAGGTCAGCATCAAGTTTGAAGACCGCAACCTGAGCGCCTGGCTGCACGAGAAAAAGTTTAACCGCATAACCATCGGCTGGGGCATGCGGATATATAACGTCTTCGGCATGAGGCATAAAATCACGCTAAGCGACTATTTCGGATACGAAAAAGGCGGGAGGCTGGGATATTCAAACATCGCTCTGGACAAAAAACGTACACAGCTCCTCAGTTTCAGCTTCAATGCCCTGTTCAACAAGACGATCAATACGTCTTCGTCAAACGACAAGGTGATTTATGTAAAGGACCCCAACCGGTTTCTGGAAAGTTCGGTCGAAGGGTCAATCAACTACTCGTACCGGCCGGGAATCCGCATGATGCATTCGTTCGACGCCGGATACGGGCGGGTTCGTCTGGGCGATACCGTACTGATGCTGAATAAGGATTACTGGGGGACGGATAACCTCGTAAACAACACTTTCCGCTTTTCATACAATTACAGTTACGAACACCGCGATTATATCGTCTACCCGACAAAAGGTTATTACATCAGTTCGGGGGTGACGGGGGTGACGGCCGATAAAATGCGTTTTTTCTATGGGGAACTTGATCTGAAACTCCAGTACTACGGGGAGTTTTTCCCCCGCTGGTTCTGGAGTTCGAGGCTGAACGGCGGGGCTTCGTTCAAAAACAAACGGGCTTATATTTACGACTGCCATGTCGGATACGAAGACCGGTATATCACGGGATATGACTATTACGTTGTCGACGGACAGCATTACGCCCTCCTGAATAATGACCTGCGCTTCCTGATTATGCCGAAACGGATTTTCAACCTCGGCCCCACAAATAACCTGGCAAAATTCACGAAAATTCATTTCACCATCTATGCAAAACTGATGTATGACGCCGGATACGTGCACAACTCCTACCGGTCCGAGAGCAACCGGCTGGCAAACACGTTCCTGTGGGGAAGCGGCATCGGGATTGACATCGTAACGTACTACGACATCGTTCTGGGCGCCAGCTATGCCATAAACAAAATGGGCGAAAAAGGGTTTTATTTCGGGATAAAAGCTCCTGTTTTCTGATTCCGGCTCCTTGCTCCTGTTCACAGAATTAGAAAATATACAGGATGAACATGTTTTTTGTAAATCCTGCAAATTCCGTAATTCTGTCTCAAATCTTATTTTTTATGCTTTATCAGCATAACGACCGGATTGGATTCTTCGTCTAATCCGGCGGCGATTTCTTTCAGCCGGCCTTTCAGTTTCCCGTTCCCGTAATCTTCAACAAGCCGGTGAGCTTCCAACCTTTGTCCGGATGCGATTTCGTGATTTAAAGGTTGCAACGTCATATTTACTGCTTTTTTGTCCGTATAATCATCATTGTATACGGTATATTTGAATATGGCCTTTTCCTGCCTGTCGTAGCATATCAATCCGGTAATTGGGAATCCGATCATCTTTTCAAAGTCATATTCTCTTTTAATGGTTTTCATAAAATAATAACGGTCGGTGATAATACTCATGGAAAGAAATACTTCCGCCATGTCGTGTAAGGAGGGGGTTCTTACAATAAAGGGGCTTATATTACCATCCGGCGCATAACCGTACACTGTATCGGATGATGTATCCGCTAATATCCAATTGCCGCAATACGGGATTATCGGGAATACGGTAGCCGCTGCAGTTCCATCTCCCTTTACCACAATCAGTGATATAATCGTTTTAAAAGGGATTTGGATTTCCCTGGTAATACTCCCATCCTGTTTTGATATAATCAGATGATATGATTTGCTTCTATCTTTCCCATCGTTGTAATATTCGGAATAATCATAGCAAATCAAATTATCCCTGTCATAATTGAATATATCTGAATATGAAGCGCCCCCGGCATATCCAAAACTTCGTTTGAAATTTCCATACAAATCGTACACGAGGATTTTTTTTGCCGGCGAATTGATAAACAGTTCACCGTTGTCTTCATCAAGGATAATCCCTACAATACTTGAATATTCTTCGCCACCCTGCCCCTTGCGGTTTATCTTCCGTAAGCCTTTGCCGGTTTTTCTGTCAAAAAGAAATATATCCCCATCGTTGTTCAGGTTTGTTACCGGTATGATTTCCTTACCGATGTCCCGCACATAACATTGAGTAAGAAAATCGTCCGCCGTTTCCAGCGGGATGTATTCCACATCCATGAAGTCCTGAAGAATCAGTTCCTTTTTGGGATAATTTACCGTAACGTCAACGGTGATGAGAGCATCGACTGACTGCCGGTTTCCTGTGCATCCTGCCGTTATAAACAGGATTGTTGCCAAAATTGTATTTACGCTTTTCATTTTTGCGATTTTTAGTTTTTCAATGTACTCTATATCTTGTATGCCGGATATAAAAATTCCTTTTATTCACCATTTGCAGATACTTTCTGTTTAAAAAAATATGACGGTAAAGGTATTCTAAAAATGCGTACGAACAAAATATTTTTAAAAAAAATGCGCATTAAGAGATGAGAAACACCGTTTTTCGGTTTTAATCCGGGGATATTACATGATTAAGCTATATTCCCAAAACATTAAAAAAAGAACGGCCATTTATTTCAGAGCAAACACACGAAATTATCTTTCTTCCGATTGCTTAAAAGGCTGTTATTTTCCTGAAAAATTTTGTCCGAATTAAAGAATAATATTTATCTTTACGCTCGAATTATGTTGAGAAGTATATGCCGGGGCTGCCGGCACAATTTTTCAACGGGTTTTATACATTATTATATATGAA
>JAITDQ010000055.1 GCA_031282485.1 Tannerella sp.
CAACAACCAGGCCTTCGAAACCGCCATCCTCGCCCGCAACACCGAAGGCGCCGCCAATATGGCCGACATCAACATGCGTGAAATCCGCCACCAAACAGACCGCTGCTACCTCGACATCGTAGAACGCCTCGAAGCGCTGATGCTGATTCACGACGACGCCGCGTTCGCCGCGTTCGTAAAAAAACTCAATACAAATATCGAAAGATACCGGAACGCCCTAAGCCGGAGAGGACATCACAAGGAAGAAAAAAGTTAAAATTGTTTTTCAGATAAAAATCCAGCGCATCTTTATAAGCATCGACCGTTATAAACCGGCATCCGATGTTATCCATTTCAAACCAATGTCGCCGCAAACAATTGCGGCGACATTTCGTTATATCCATTTTTTGAATTTTATACCCGCTTTTTCATAAGAATCATACTGATTCTTTTCTAAAACGAGACTGTCCCGTTTAATTCTCTCAATCTCTTCCGGAGGAAGCGGTACAACGTTTTCCACTTCTTTCATCATGCGTATGGCATCTTTGCCATACAATACCGGTGTTTCTTTAATAGGGCGCGCCATAATCTGTGTTTTTAATAAAAAAATTACGATGACAAAGATATGATAATTCTGCATGTAAACCAAATATTTTTTTCAGCGTTGCAGCCTCCATGTTCGGTCAAACAATTTTTTAAGCGGTTTTTTTGCGGTATTAGCAATATGTTCGTGAAAAGTTATACCTTTGCCGGGACAATTTTAAACAGAAAAGGGAATCCATGAACGAATTGAGCGGGGAAACGGCTTTTGAATCAGGCAATTTTGCACCGTTCGATTTTCGGAGGGGACTCATTTAATAAAACAATATTTATGGAAACAGGAAAATATTCATTTGGAACGGGAGACCGTTTCGCTCATCAGGGGGAAGCGCAGTTAAGCGCCTTGATAGAGGCCGGTAAGGCATTGGGAGTGGAGTTTGTGCCGGTGTGGAACAAGTCGAACCGCGAACATACTATCGTACATTCCACCCCCGCCGATACACGCGCCGAGGCCGATGCAGCCGTGAAAACGCTGGGTTACACAGGGGCTTATTTCGTCGACGCCGACCATATCAACCTGAGTAATGTGGACAAGTTTATCGACTATTCGGACTTCTTCACGCTCGACGTAGCCGATTACATCGGCAAACAGGCGACGCCTGCCGATTTGGATGCATTTGTGGCGAAGAATCGCAAATACACCGGTAAACTGTATATCCCCGGCATTGCCGAGCCGTTCGACGTGCCGGAAACGCTGTTGCGGGACATTGCCGCCCGCTTCCTTTACGCCGTGCAGGAAGCCGGGAACATCTACCGTCACATCGAAAAGGCGAAGGGTGCCGGTCGTTTCATCGCCGAAGTCTCGATGGATGAAGTAAACGAAGCACAGTCGCCCGTCGAAATGTTTTTCATCCTGAGCGCTATTGCCGGCGAAGGCATTCCGGCGCAAACCATCGCCCCCAAATTTACCGGCCGCTTCAACAAAGGCGTGGACTATGTCGGCGACGTGGCGCAGTTCGCCCGGGAGTTCGAAGAAGACCTGCTGGTGATTGATTACGCTGTAAAGGAATTTGGCTTGCCCGCCGACCTGAAACTGAGCATCCACTCCGGTAGCGACAAGTTTTCCATTTATCCGGTAATGGGCGAACTGATCCGGAAATACGACAAAGGCATCCACGTCAAGACCGCCGGCACGACATGGCTCGAAGAAGTCACAGGCCTTGCCCTCTCCGGCGACGACGAAGCCATAGACCTCGCCAAGGCAATCTACGGCGGCGCCCTCGCCCGCTTCGACGAGTTGTGCGGCCCGTACGCCACGGTGATTGACATAGACAAAAGCCGGTTGCCGTCGCCCGAAGAAGTGGCGCTCTGGAGCGGCGCAAAACTGGCCGACACACTGCGCCATATCCCCGGCCATCCCGATTACAACCCGAACTTCCGGCAGCTGATACACGTCGGCTATAAAATAGCCGCAGAATACGGTGCGGCATTTACCCAAGCGCTGGAAAAACACCGCGAGATTGTCGGACGGCAAGTCATCGAAAACCTCTATGACCGGCATATCAAACGCCTGTTTTCGCTGTAAGGCGCATTTTTTATATATTACAGACATTTTAAAAACACTAAAATATGATTAAAAAATTTTATTTCGAAAAGGTTCTTGCCTTATTCGTTTTGATTAGCGCTTTATCGTGCAACCGGTTTGATGAAGAACGGGTTGTCCGGATAACGCCTTCATCCCTTCAAATGCACGTTGGTGAAACAGCTTCGATAACAATTAAAATATCTCCCGAACCGGTATATGCAATTCTGGCCGGAATGTCAAAGCCGGGTATTATAGAGATTATTGATTCAAATAAAGAGATGGATAAAACAGTGAAAGCGATTGGCGTTGGTGAGATGATTTTTTTCATTGAATATGAAGGAAAAAGGGCAGAATGTAAGATTACGGTTAAAGAATAAATAATACGATACAATTATGAGGAAAATTTTTTATATCGTCAGTATTTGTATTCCGGCCATGTTTGATTTGGGCGCCAGGGATATATCTTTATCTTTTCATTACTTTTATATGGGCGCAAAGGGAAAATATGCGCTTCATATTCCAAAAAGTCTTGACAGTCACGGAATGGGAGTTCGAGCGGATTTTCATTTAAAAAACAATTTTTATCTGCTTGCCGATGCGGGTTATTATTTTGATTCGCACGATAAGACGAACATCACTTCTTACAGTTCTGTTGAGAGTTATTTGAGTGGCTATTCGGCAGACATCAATCTCGCCTGCCGCATGGGAAACGCAACATTTTGCGTTTTGCCGTACATCGGCGCCGGTTTTTTTGATGAATATTCGCAACAGCGACTCAAGAGTAGCGGTGCGCCTTCATCCGGTGGAATCGGAATCTCGCCTCCCATAGGCGGGCCATTCGATGTGATTGATAAATATCATTCAGCCTCCATTGTGGGAAATATTGGGTTTGCTGTTGAATATTCGGTTAACGATAAAATTTTCGTGACGGGGGGACTTAAATACATGATTGACCTGTATAATTTAAAATACAGTGCATTCCCTTGCCTGAATGTAGGGCTGGGATACAGGTTTCGTGGCTGACGTCTGTTCCGGGATGGGATTTCAAGACGATTTCCCGCAGTTATTTCATTTTTAATTCGAATAAAAGCGGGTTTTCGTCTTCCACATCCTCTATCTTTGATACGCGTCGAATAGTTCTCAATAACGTTAATTTATCTTGAATCGATATATTACAGTTTCGTCTTCATATTCTCGCGCTCCATAAATATACTCGTTATCTACACAAAGAGAATAAACGTTTATAGGAATTGGTAAAATGTATTTTTTGATTTTGTTACCATCCCAGTCAAAACATAAAATTTCATTCGACAAATGACCGGATTTGTAATATTCTATATCATTTTTCGCAGTATACATAAAACATATTAAATCGTTTGTAACAGCCATATATACTAAACCACCAATACTGTTGCTTCTGTCTATATCATAACCGGAATTTCTGCCGGGCGTTTTCCTTATTTTAGGAATATGATTAAAAGGACTTAAATAAGTTCTAAC
>JAITDQ010000088.1 GCA_031282485.1 Tannerella sp.
CTGATGACGGGATATTTCCTGTTCCAGTCCCATTTATCATGGATATAAAGTCCCTCAAACAGTTCCTTCCTTCCCGTAAACAGCGCCTCAAGTGTGCTTAACGTCAGCGACTTCCCAAAGCGGCGGGGACGCGAAAGAAAATAAATTTTACCGGTTGGTTACAACCGGTAAATATGCTCCGTCTTATCCACATACAGATAATTATTCCTGCGGATATCCTCGAACGACTGTATTCCTATTGGCAAATTTTTCATGACCGACAATTTTTTTCGCAAATATACGAAAACAAAACGATTTATTACATCCTTTCCGGCTTTATCTTCTCGCCGGCTCTCATTTCGATTTCGTACGTTTTTCCCTTTTCCGTCATGAAATCGACCGTATGATAGCTTTTTGCGGGAAGCTCTTTCAGGGTGGCGTCGCTCAGATTCTGCGGTTTGCCGGGGTCGATGATGCCGAACAGCGGGTTTAGGTTTGTCCCTGCGCCTCTTTTGTCTGAGCATTTAAATGCGTCGATTTTCGAATCACGATGCGTCTGCCCTGTCCCTTCAGGAAACATTTTTTTGATATACGGGAATTTATTGTACTTTTGCTGCCGGATAATTACTTGAAATCGGAGGCGTGACCGGGAGAGAGACGGTCTGCACCGTTAAATTTAATGCGATAAATTATGATAACGAATAAACTGATTAAGGATTTGTTTTTCAGACAAAAGAGAGTGCAAAAGGCGATTCGAGAAACGGGAGCGGACGGGATGCTGTTGACTACGGATGTGAATATTTATTATATGACGGGAGTTGTGTTCAATGGATATTACTATCTGCCTGTCGACGACGAACCGCTGCTATTTGTCAAACGTCCGGGCGGACTTTCGGGCGAAAGACTGTTTTCTATCCGCAAACCGGAGGCGATACCTGATATTTTCCTGTCAAATGGATGGCAACTGCCTGAAAACGTGCTTCTGGAAACGGATGAGGTGTCGTATAACGAATATATGCGTCTGCAAAATATCTTTCATTTTAAAAAGACGGATAATGCAACTGTATTCATGCGTCGCATAAGGATGATTAAGACGCCCTGGGAGATAGAGCAGCTTCGGATATCGGCAGACCGTCATGCGGGTACGTATGCCCGGATACCGGAATGTTACCGCCCCGGCATGACGGATGTCAGGTTTCAGGCGGAGATAGAATACCGGATGCGGCTGAATGGTTCTGTGGGCTTCTTCCGCGCTTTCGGGCCGAATATGAATATTTTTATGGGCAGCGTACTTGCAGGCGAAAATGCGGCAACGCCTTCCCCTCATGACTTTGCGCTTGGCGGCGGCGGACAGACGGCTTTTTGTCCTATCGGGGCGAACGGGACGCTGTTGAGCGAAGGCATGACGGTTATGGTCGATATGGCCGGCAATTATACGGAGTACCTTACGGATATGACGCGCGTGTATTCGATAGGAACAATCCCGGAATTGGCTTATCGCGCCCACCGCATCTCGCAGGAAATTCAGGACGCCATAGAGGTCACGGCCAAACCGGGCGTCGCTTGCGCCGATTTGTATAACATGGCTTACGCAATAGTGGAAAAGGCCGGGCTGACGGATTATTTTATGGGGACGAAGCAACAGGCCAAGTTCGCAGGCCACGGCATCGGTCTTGAAATCAACGAACCGCCTGTTTTCACCCCGCGTTCCGGCGAGATGCTGGAGGAGAACATGACGTTTGCCCTGGAACCGAAATTTGTCATCCCGCAAACAGGCGCCGTCGGCATAGAGAACAGTTTTCTCGTAACGGATACAGGCATCGAAAAACTGACGGTTTTCAAGGAGGATATCATTCCTTTAACCTGAAAGGATTTTGACCTTTACATGCGGGCGGCGCCCTCCTGTTTTAAAGGTTGAAACGGTACGGTTAATAACTTTTATCCGTTTTTGTTGTTCCGGTCAAACTTTTTTTTTTACATTTGTGGCTATAAGAACCAATGATTATGTTAAAGAAAAGTTTAGTATCTATTGATCAATGTACGAAGGATGATATCCTGCGTATCATAAGTAATGCGAAGAAATTTGAAGAAAACCCCAATCGCAGTCTGCTGGAGGGGAAAGTGGCGGCGACGCTGTTTTTCGAACCCTCGACGCGCACGCGGTTAAGTTTCGAAACGGCGGTGAACAGGCTCGGCGGACGTGTGGTCGGCTTCCAGGACGCTTCCACGACCAGTTCATCGAAAGGTGAGACATTGAAAGACACCATTCGCATGGTGAGCAATTACGCCGATATTATTATCATGCGCCATTACCTTGAAGGCGCCGCCCGGTATGCGTCGGAGGTGACGGATATTCCGATTGTCAATGCAGGCGACGGAGCCAACCAGCATCCTTCGCAGACGCTGCTCGATTTGTTTTCAATAAAAAAGACACAGGGGACATTAGACAACCTTACCATAACGGTGGTCGGCGACTTGAAATACGGGCGTACGGTACATTCCCTGATTGTCGGCATGTCACATTTCAATCCCAAGTTTCATTTTATCGCTCCCGACGAACTGAAAATGCCCGACGAACAGAAGCGTTTTTGCAAACTGCACAACATCGAATTTCATGAACACGCCGTCTTTTCGGAGGATATCATTACTCAAACGGACATTTTATACATGACACGGGTGCAAAAGGAGCGTTTCACGGACTTGGTGGAGTATGAGCGCGTTAAAAATGTATACATCCTTCACAATAAAATGCTGGAAAAATCAAGGCCGAACCTGCGTGTGCTTCATCCGCTCCCGAGAGTAAACGAAATTGCGTATGATGTTGACGACAACCCGAAGGCTTATTATATCCAACAGGCGCGAAACGGTTTGTTTACCCGCGAAGCGATTCTCTGCGATGTGTTGGGAATTGAGCTGTCAATTAAAAATTAAGAATTAAAAATTAAAAGGATTATGTCTGATAAGAAGAAAAGAGAATTACAGGTTGCCGCTCTCGAAAACGGCACGGCGATTGACCACATTCCTCCCGAACAGTTATTTAAAGTAGCGCAATTGATCGGACTTAACACGATGAATAACCGTATTACGTTCGGAAACAATCTGGAAAGTAAAAAAATGGGACGCAAAGGTATGATAAAAATTGCAGACAAGTTTTTTGAGGAAGACGAAATAAACCGTATCGCCCTCATTGCGCCTAATGTCGTATTGAATATCATACGCGACTATGAGGTGGTAGAGAAGAAGTGTGTAAGTCTGCCCGACGAACTCATTGATATTGTAAAATGTAACAATCCGAAATGCATTACGAACAATGAACCGATGAAAACGTATTTTCACGTGATAGATAAAGATTCCGGCACGATTAAATGCCGTTACTGCGAACGCAAAATCAACAAGGAAGACATCATAATCAAATAGTATGAAACCCGAAAGAACGAAAACAAGCCGATTGCAAGCCAATCCCACAATACCCAAGCGCATATCTCTTTTAATTTTTAATTTTTAATTGATTACCGTATGAAGCAAGACTGGAAACCCGGAACCATGATTTATCCCCTTCCGGCTGTAATGATAAGCTGCGGCAGTGAACCTTCGGAATATAACATACTGACTGTAAGCTGGGTGGGAACCATTTGCACAAACCCTCCGATGTGTTATATCTCCGTACGCCCGGAGCGACATTCGTATCCTGTTATCAGGAAGAATATGGAGTTTGTCATCAACCTGACAACGCTCAACATGGCATTTGCCACAGACTGGTGCGGGGTTGTATCGGGCAGGGATCATAACAAATTCGAAGAAATGAAGCTTACGCCCGGCAAATCGTCCATCGTCCGGGCGCCTCTCGTTGAAGAATCGCCGTTATGCATAGAATGTCGCGTAAAGGAGATTTTGGCGCTGGGGTCGCACGATATGTTTATAGCCGATGTCGTAAACGTGCGTGCCGACGACCAATACATCAACCCGGAAACAGGCGCGTTCGATATGCAAAAGGCTGACCTGCTGGCGTATGCTCACGGCAAGTATTACGGCTTGGCCGATATGATCGGACATTTCGGCTGGTCTGTGAAAAAGAACAGGTAGCCCGGTTTTACCTGAAAGGCATAAGGTACGTGATCTTTGCGGATATAACCTGACTTGAGGCTTTGGAAAAATAATCCTTGCGTTGTGTGCCGTATATGTCGCCAAACGAATAATAGTAGCGTCCTTCGATCAAAAAATATCCAATCCCCGTGCGAACTTCAATCCCCGCGCCTCCGCTGATGCCCCATTCGAGCCTGTTTTCCACCGGCATTTCGTGCTGAGCGGTCACAATGCTGCCCGGCATCATTTCTTTCCGGCCTTCGGCCGTCGATTCGCTTAGCATATAGCCGATCTGAGGCCCCGCATTTACAAAGCCTTTTACATTTTTTCCGCCGAACTGGACGTGTGTATAAAAAGGCAGTTGCAGATAATCCATGCGACGGCTGTAACTGTATTCCGGGGCGGTTTCATACGATTCGCTCCAGCCCTGTTGCGCATAGTTCAATTCGAGTTGCAAGCCTACGTTTTCGCCCATGGTCATACGGCCGGTCAGTCCGAAAGTCGTGCCCGAGAGCGTCCCCTGCGACACTCTCGGATTGAAGGAGACGGACGAGAATGTTGTTCCTCCCGATACGCCGGCGGAAAATTCATACGGGGTGGTAATGATAATCTGCGCTCCGACAACGGAAGTCATCACAACAAACAGTAGTGTAAAGTATAGTTTTGGCGTCATTTGAAATCGGAACGTGTAATGATGAAATCCTTGTTGTAATGAATGATATAGATATTCGTGTTTATCCAGCCTCCCCAATTGTTCACACGTTCGAAGTTGAAACCGGTCTGCAAGCTTTTATATTTGATTTCGGAAAGATTGTTTTCAAAGTTAACGCCATATTGCTGCAACGCGCCGAAGAAAAACATCCCGGTATCAAAACCCAGCATCCCGTATTTGGGAATGGTTGACGCGGGGCTTTTGCTGAACCAGTTTTTGTAGTTGTCATAAAACTTTTTTACGCCCGGATTCATATTGTCGGCATAAAACAGGCTATATATATATGTATCCAGCGCGTGGAAATCTTCCAGACAATCCTTCGTATAAGTTTGCCACACCGGATAGCCGAAAAGGTTAATTTTGAACTCCGGTTTCGTTTCCGCGATAAAGCGCAGCACGGTTTTTATTTTAATCAGTGCATCCTGCGAATTTGATACCGGCATGATGACATTCGGCTTGTTCGTCGTAAGCAGCGCCTCGATGCGTTCCGGGAAATTGGAAGCATCGTACACGGCATCTTTCCAGGAGATGTTACGTTCTTTCAGTTCCTTTTTGAAGTCATTTATAAACTCGGTCTGGTTGTCGCTGTCTTTCGTGTCGAGGAACAGGATGTTGTGTTTGGCAAACAGGTTTGCCCCCGCATAAGCCGCATTTGCGTACAGCAGGTTCTGCGGCGTGTTCACCTGAAAAATCCAGGCGTTGTTCAACACTTCATCGTTTTTCGACGTAAACGGGATCACATATTTCGTCTTATTGCTTTGCGCAAAATCGGCGATTATCTTTATCTGTTCGTTCGAGCCGCCGCCGATAATAAGATTTACATCTTTCAGCGTTTGCTCCTCTTCCTTAAAGATTTTCTGCAGGCTCGAAGTGCCGTCGCTGATGTCATAATTAAATAATTCCACCGAATGTCCCATGTTGCGCAGGCTGTCGACGGCAAGCAATAATCCTTCATAATATTCGGTGATAGGGTTCCCGGCCGAATCCCGTTTCCGGTTACCGACGTTATATGGCAGCAGCAATGCGACTTTCGGAATATTGACAAGTTTAACCTCACGCTTTGCATTGAGCATGGCATTCACTTCCCGGGCATCCGGTTCTTTTTCCCTGGGAATGTCCCTCTCGTTTATCCTCAACGGGATACGAAGCGTCATGCCTTTCCGCAGACCGCCCGCCAGTTCCGGGTTAAGCTTGAGCAATTCATTTTCGGTAGTTTTGAATGTCTTGCATATATTGTACATCGTTTCCCGCGCCGGGACGGTGTAGAAAATTTCTTTCGCGCCTTTGTCGTTTTCCACGATTTCGGTCGCCGGTTTTTGTTTTTTGCCGGTGGGTATGCGTATCGTTTTACCGATCGAGAAACGTTCGAGCGACAGTCCGGGATTTGCCTCCAGGATACTTTCGCCGCTCACGCCATACTGTTTTGATACGCCGTACAGCGTTTCCCTCGGCTGTATCGTATGATAGAGATAGACATTCCCTGCTTCGGGTCCGGTTTCGGAGAGTTTCGCGGTTTTTTTCTGGGGGATTTTCAGCTTGTCGCCTGCCTTTATCGCTTCGTCACTGCCTATGTTTAACCTGTAAATGTCTTCTACCGTCACATCGTACATTTTTGCGATCGAATAGACGGTTTGCCCGCGTTCAATCGTATGATAAAATATATCACCGTCCCGTACGTTATTAGAGACAGGCTGATCGTTTTGTGCAGAGGTATTTATCGCAATAAAACCAAGTACCCATAGTATTAATGCACACAGCGTAATTTTCTTCATGATTATGACATTTGTTATTGATTAATTTGTGTCGGCAAAAATACAATATATGATTGGAAAAGAGAAACATTTCCGGGTATTTTATTTTAAGACGATCGGGAAATTTGTTATTGACCGATATTTTTCGTTACTTTGGAGGCTTGTTTTGTGTTTTTATGGATAAGAATAAAAGAAGAAAATTCAGTCTGCTTATTGCAGCTCTGCTGTTTACGTGCATTTTGCCGGCTCAGCAAATTGAGTATTATAAAGTAACGGGAGGACGGGGTGTGCCGGTTCTGGCTGATGACAATACGAATCACAGGATACAGGTTTATCTCGTTTACGGTATGGAAAACGTGCAGATAAGCTACACTTCGTCGTCAACATCGCACCAGTGGTGCCGTTACAGGACAAAACCGGATTTCAACAACCCCGAATACATACCTTCGGTGCAGAACGGTACAACTTCCACGATTACGGACGTCGAAGACGGATGGGGTTATTATGTGGACGAAGGTTCCATGAGGCGTTACGTCTGGATTATCGACTATCGTAAATATGAATTTGACATACGGAGCCTCCGTATCGCGCCGGACTTTGAAGAATGTATCGGGATACGTTTTGACGGGGATGCCGATGTGGAGGATATGATCTATTATACGCCGACCGGTACGCCGGAAAAAGTAAAACGTGTCTTTGAATTAAGTTATGAAACATTGATATGGGACGAATCGACAAAACGTTTTTCGCCGGAGCAGGTCTTAAAAACATTTGATACGCATCCTTTTGCAACATCATTTACGCCTGCCTCATCTTCCGAACTGAATTTCCCGCTTGTATTGAAGGATACGGAGATCCGGTTGACAGGCGACTTGTTCGCCCGCCACTTTGGGGTTGAGAAATCGGCGACAATACCCTTCTACGAAGCGAAAGCGATTGAACTCCATGCCGATACAACGATCACGTATTCCGTTTCCGGCGGTAATGTGGAAGTTTTGCCCGAAGAACTGCAGGCTCCCGCGGAAATAACTTTCAGGGCATACGCCAATACGCCCGTAGCATCGCTGTTCACGTGGCGGATCTTTAAAGACGGGAATCCCGCTCCGGAGGTCATTTTTAATGCGGAAGAGCTTTTTTATACATTCAACCGGGAAGGTAAATACCGGATAACGCTGGAAGTAAGTAACCGTTCGGGAGGATGTCTGAAGGAATACAGCGTCGATATCGCCATTACGGAAACGGTCATGGAGATTCCAAACGCATTTTCTCCCGGAACAACTCCCGGCATTAACGATATATTCAGGGTCAAATATAAATCCGTAATGAATTTCCGGGGCTGGATTTTCAACCGCGGGGGAACGGAACTGTTTCACTGGAGCGACCCGTCGCAGGGATGGGACGGCAAATACAGGGGAAAATACGTACCTGCCGGAGCCTATTATTACCTGATAGAATACACGGGAACGGACGGTAAGAAACGTGTAAAAAAAGGTGATGTGAACGTTTTCCGGACAAAAGCGATAGATACGACAGTCAAACCGGTAGAATAAAAACAAATAATAAATGAGATGAAAATATTGCGTTTGACAGTAAGCAATTTTGCCGTGTGCATGCTTTGCCTGGCGGTCTTTCTGCTGGTTGGCTACGAAGATTCGGTTTCCGTCCGGAGAAACACGCCGGTTGTGGCGTCATTTACCGTTTCGCCGGAAACGCCTGCTTCCCTGCTTTTCTGCGGGAAGGAAATTGACCTTACCCGTTATAATATGCACGAAGGAATAGATCGAGAGTTAAGCGGTTTTGCATATAACCATTCCGTTACCATGTTGCTTATAAAACGGGCAAACCGCTATTTCCCGGTCATAGAACCGATTCTGAAAGCGAACGATATACCCGATGATTTCAAATATCTTGCCGTTATAGAAAGTCATCTTGACCCTGTCGTCACATCTCCCGCCCGCGCTGTCGGCATGTGGCAGTTCCTTGAAAGTACGGGTAAAAACTACGGCCTCCGCATAACGGCAACGGTCGATGAAAGGTGCAACGTCGCCAAATCGACGGAAGCGGCATGCAAATACCTGAAAGAAGCCTACGAAAAATACGGGGACTGGGTGGCCGTTGCGGCTTCCTATAACGCCGGAATGGGACGCATATCGGGACAAATGGAAAAACAGAAACAGACGTCCGTCCTTAACCTGCACTTAGTCGAAGAAACAATGCGGTATCCTTACCGTATCTTCGCCATTAAACAGGTTTTTGAGAACCCATATAAATACGGATTCATCCTTAAACCCGAAAATCTCTATCGTCCGGTAGCCTGCAAAGAAATTCCCGTCGATGAAGATATTGCCGATCTGGCAGCTTTTGCGCAGGAACACGGGATAACGTATCATGACCTGAAATATTTCAACCCGTGGCTGAAAGATTCAAAACTCGTGACCGGCGGCGGAAAATACGGGATATTAATCCCGGACAAAAATGAATTGTATTATAACCGGCCAAACACGTATGTACATGACGGGCGGTGGGAGGCAAAGTAAAGACAGGTAATATTATTTGAAAATTCAACGATGCGGCAAATTAAATTAAGAATTAAAGATTCGTCACCGGCGACAATCCATTCGCACCCACTAACCATTATTTTCTAACTATGATGTGTGTAATTTGGTTTTTTTTCTTATTTTTGCACCTCCATAAAAGGAAACGTATATGCGTACATTAAAACAATTAATAACTATCGTATGAATTACGCTTTAATAACAGGGGGTTCCCGCGGTATAGGCCGTGCAGTATGTATAGAATTGGCAGCCAAAGGGTATCCGATAATTATCAATTATGCTTCGAACAGGGAAGCTGCGTTGGAGACAAAACGGATTGTGGAAGAAAAAGGTGGGACAGCCGAACTGCTCCCGTTCGATGTGTCCGACGGTACAGCGGTAGACAAGGCTCTTGAAGAATGGGCGGAAACGCATCCCGAAGATTATATCGGCGTTTTGGTCAATAATGCCGGCATTCGTCAGGATGCAATGATGATTTTCATGCAGGATTCGCAGTGGAGCGATGTTCTTGATATTTCTTTAAACGGGTTCTTTTACGTTACCCGTCGCGTGCTTAAAATGATGTTGATGAAACGTAACGGACGTATTATTAATATGGTATCGCTTTCGGGTCTGAAAGGCCTGCCGGGACAGACGAATTATTCGGCAGCCAAGGCGGCGGTCATAGGTGCGACAAAAGCGCTTGCACAGGAAGTGGCGCCGCGGAAAGTCACGGTCAACGCCGTCGCACCCGGTTTCATATCGACCGATATGACGAAAGACCTCGACGAAGAGGCGCTGAAGAAAACGATTCCTGCCGGACGTTTCGGGAAACCCGAAGAAGTGGCTGCCTTAGTGAGCTTTCTCGCATCGGACGGGGCTGCCTATATTACGGGGGAAGTCATTTCAATAAACGGTGGACTTTATTCATGAAGGGTTAAGACCATGATGAAGAGGCGAGTTGTTATAACAGGTATCGGAATCTATTCCTGTCTTGGGAAAAACCCGGACGAGGTTGCTTTGTCTTTGTATCATGGTAAATCGGGTATCGGCATCGATCCTGCGCGTACGGCGTACGGTTATCGTTCTCCGTTGACGGGGATCGTAGAACTCCCGGACTTGAAGGGGTTGATAGACCGGCGTCTGCGTCAGTCCCTGCCCGAAGAAGGCGAATTTGCCTTTATGGCAACGCGCGAAGCCTTGCTGGCGGCCGGGATTGACGAAGATTTCAGGCTGAATAATGAAATCGGTATTATTTACGGAAACGATACGTCGGCGAAAGCCATTATCGAAGCGCACGAGACGATGCGTGAAAAAAAAGATTCGATGCTGATTGGGTCGGGTGGCGCGTTCAGGTCGATGACTTCGACCGTGTCGATGAATCTTTCCGCGATATTCGGGTTACGGGGAATAAATATTTCGGTAGCAGCCGCCTGTGCGAGCGGGTCTCATGCCGTGGGTCTGGGATATACGTTCATTCGTACCGGGATGCAGGATATGGTAGTGTGCGGCGGTGCGCAGGAAGTAAATTTTTATTCCATGGCGGGTTTTGACGGACTGAGTGCGTTTTCGATGCGGATTGACGAACCGGCGAAGGCGTCGCGTCCCTTTGATGCGAACCGCGACGGACTTGTGCCCGGCGGCGGCGCGGCAAGCCTGATTCTTGAAGAAGAGGAACATGCACGGAAACGCGGCGCTGCGATATACGGTGAAATTGCAGGATATGGCTTTTCTTCCAACGGCGGACAAATTTCTCAGGCGAACGAACACGCCTCGGCCGTTTCTATGGAACGCGCCCTGACGGATGCGGGCGTGAAAGCGCAGGATGTGGATTATATCAACGCCCATGCGACATCGACGCCGCAGGGCGACCGCTGCGAAGCTCTGGCGATTGATAAACTGTTCGCAACTTCGGGAACTCCCGTCAGTTCCACAAAATCAATGACGGGGCATGAGTGCTGGATGGCCGGCGCAAGTGAAATTGTTTATTCGCTGCTTATGATGAAAAACGATTTCGTTGCGCCGAACATAAATTTCGAAACGCCGGACGAGGCGGCAAAACGTCTGAATATAATTGCAAAGACGAAAGAACAACCAATTGATTTATTCCTTTCAAACTCATTTGGTTTCGGAGGAACAAACAGCACGATAATTGTTAAAAAGTACGGTAAATCAAGTAAAAAATAAATATATTATGGAAAGGAAAGAGATAGAATCAAGAGTAAACACGTTCCTGATCGAGGAAATGGAAATTGACGCCGGCGTTATCCGTGATGATGCAAGGCTGAAAGAAGATGCAGGCCTCGACAGTCTTGATTTTGTAGATATTGTTGTAATTGTGGAGAAAACATTCGGTTTTAAAATTAAACCCGAAGATATGTCGAACGTCTTGACCGTGAAAGCATTCTACGATTATATAGAGGCTAAAATTAACGGGAAATAAGCATCGTATGGCCGGGGAAAAAAGAGAATGGAAGGGCGTCACGGGAGGCAGTACCTTCGGACAGAAAGCGGTGAAAATACTTTTCTCAATCGTAAACGTCCGTGTCGGGTATTTCATACTGGTTTTTGTAGTTCCCTTCTACATGCTTTTCGCCCGTAAAGGGTATCTTTCGATATATCGTTATTTCCGCAGGCAACACGGGTATCCGGTGATGAAATCATTCTTCAAGACGTACCGGAATCATTTTATGTTCGGCCAGATGATTCTCGACCGCTTCGCCGTCTACGCCGGCCAGCGAAACTTCGAAATAGACAATCCCGACAACGACCTGTTTCTCCGTATGGTTTACGCCAAACACGGTTGCATTTTGACGACTTCGCACGTGGGAAATCCCGAATTGTGCGGCTATCTGCTCAGCCAGAATACAAAGCGTATAAACAGCATGATATTCGGAGGCGAGGCCAGAGAAGTACAAAAAAATCGTTTGACGATGCTTGGCAACAATAACGTGCGGGTGATTCCGGTACTGGACGATATGTCGCATATATTCCTGATTAACGAAGCATTGACGAACGGCGAAATGCTCAGTATGCCGTGCGACCGCTCCTTCGGAAGCAATAAAACCGTCGAATGTGATTTCCTCAACGGGAAGGCCGATTTCCCCATAGGCGCCTTTGTTCTCGCCTTACAGTTTAATGTTCCGGTGATAGCAATGTTTGTCCTGAAGATAACGGCGTCGCTTTATCGCATTCACGTGATATCCGTTCCCGTTCCGGCGGGAGGCGACAAACGCCGGCAAATAAATGAAATGACCCGCTCTTTTGCGGGGATTCTGGAGGGTATTGTAAGAAAATACCCCGAACAATGGTTTAACTTTTATAATTTTTGGAAAAATGAAAATGTTTCCCGCTCTTGAGAAAAAATATACGAAGGATCAGATGAGGGTTCTTGAAGCACAGCGACGTGCACACGAAATAGCTTTCGCCCCGATAACGTTCCAAGTTTCGCGTTTAATGGTGAAATTCGGGATATTCAGCCTCCTGTCCGATTCCAAAAACGGATTGACGGTTGACGAGGTCGCGGAAAAGACCGGGCTGTCGCGCTATGCCGTGCAGGTATTGTTGGAGTCGTCGCTTACGGCAGGCACGGTTTTGTATGCCGGCGAACGGTTCGTCATATCGAAAACCGGGTGGTTTCTGCTGAGCGACCCGCTGGCTTCGATTAACATGCGTTTTAATCACGACGTGAACTATCTCGGCATGTATCACATGGAAGAGGCTTTGTTGAACGGCAAACCCGAAGGGCTGAAAGTGTTCGGCCAATGGAAAACAATCTATGAAGGACTGTCCTCCCTGCCCGGCGATGCAAAGAAAAGCTGGTTCGATTTCGACCATTTCTATTCAGACAACTCGTTTGACGAGGCGTTGGAAATCGTCTTTTCGTATAACCCCGCCACGCTGCTCGACGTTGGCGGAAATACGGGACGCTGGGCTTTGCGCTGTGTCGATTACAACCGGGATGTGAAGGTCACTATTCTGGATTTGCCGCAACAGATAGAGATGATGAAGAAGAATATATCCGGTAAGACGGGCGAAGAACGCATATCGGGATACGGGGCGAACCTGCTTGACGGAAACGAGCCTTTCCCGCAAGGCTTCGATGCCGTATGGATGAGCCAGTTCCTCGATTGCTTCTCGGAAGAGGAGGTGACGGGCATCGTGGGACGCGCCGCTGCGTCGATGAGTGACGATTCCCGCCTTTTCATAATGGAAACGTTGTGGGACAGGCAGGCTAACGACGTAGCCGCTTACTGCCTGACGCAGATAAGCCTTTATTTCACGGTTATGGCCAACGGCAACAGCAAAATGTATCATTCGGAAGATATGATTCGTTGTGTGGAAGCCGGCGGACTGGAAATCGAAAAGATATACGACGGACTGAAAAGCGGACATTCCATTCTGGTCTGCAAGAAAAAATAACCGCATGCCTATGGAAGTGAAAAATTTCGATATACTGGATTTGTTACCGCAGCGGCCTCCGTTCATCATGGTAGACAGGTTGACATACTATGATTCGGTTGTCACGAAAACCGTGTTCAAAGTGAACGAAGACAATTTGTTTTGTCATGACGGCGTTATGGAAGAATCGGGCTTGATTGAAAATATCGCCCAGACATGCGCCGCAAGAATGGGCTATAAGGAGAAAACGGAACCGCACCGCGACGGGGTGATAAAAATCGGATTTATCGGAATGATAAAGTCAATGTACATTTTCCGCAATCCGCAGGCAGGCGAGCTGCTCGAAACGACGATTGAAATCATGGAAGACGTGTTTAACGCAACACTTGTCGAAACGAGAGTAGAATGTGGCAACGAAACGCTGGCTACGTGTGAAATGAAAATATATCTTACGGACAAAGCGCCGTTACCGGTGGAGAATGGAGCGTCGGGCACGACATCTCCGGCTTCCTCCGGGTCTTAATTTAAACAGAAGATTATGGACGAAGTGATATTGAAAGCATCCAAGGAATTTAATGTCAGGTTCAGCGAGGTTGACTCGATGAACATCGTGTGGCATGGCTCTTATGCGCTTTATTTCGAAGATGCGCGCGAGGAGTTCGGCCGCGTATACGGGCTTAGCTATCGGCTGTATTTGGAGAACGAATGTCCCGCTCCGTTAGTCGATTTGAATTTCAGGTATTTGAAGCCGTTGCTTTACGGACAGCGCGCCCGTGTCGACATATCGTTTCGTAATACGCGTGCGGCTAAAATTATGTTCGACTATGAAATTCACCTGACGGAGGACGACAGCCTTGTTACGACAGGCTCTTCCATACAGGTATTTGTCGACAGGGAGTATAATCTGTTGATTACGAATCCTCCGTTCTACGAAGAATGGAAGAAGAAATATAATTTGCTATGACGGTATTGCTTGGCGATAATATAATTTCGGCTTTGGGATTTACGGCGGAAGAAAATTACCGCAATGTGAAACAGGGCGTCTGCGGACTGAAATTTTTTGCAGACCGCTACGGTTTGCCGGAACCCTTCATGGCGTCGGAGATTGATGGCGACAGGCTGGACAGGGCTTTCGGAGAAATATCCGCACAGCGGCAGCCGGTCGCCGGGCCGACGTATACGAAACTGGAAAAAGCATCCGTCGTTTCGATTGCGGAAGCTTTGAAAGATACGGGCATAGACCCGTCGGACGGGAATGTACTTTTCGTCCTCTCAACAACGAAAGGAAACGTCTTCCTGCTGAACGGGAAGGAACGGGAAGGATATGAACCGGAACAGCTTTACCTGTGGCGTTCGGCGGAGTTGATAGCCCGGTTTTTCGGAAATGCAAACCGGCCGGTGGTCGTGTCGAACGCCTGCATATCGGGCGTTTCCGCCATGATTGCCGCTCAGCGCGAACTCCGTTCGGGACGATACGGCTATGCTGTGGTAACGGGCGTTGACGTGCTTTCCGAATTTATCGTCACGGGATTCCAGTCGTTTAAAGCCCTGTCGCAGGAAGTGTGCAAGCCGTTCGACGCGAACCGTACAGGCCTGAATATCGGCGAAGCCGCAGCAACCGTCATTATGACCGAACGCCCGGAAAACGAGCTTCAGGACGGCGATGTCGTCCTCACGGCAGGCGCCATGCGCAACGATGCGAATCATATATCCGGCCCTTCGCGCACAGGCGAAGGCGCATATCTCGCATTGCGCAAGACAATGGAAAACGTTGACCCGGATGAAATTGCGTTTGTCTGCGCTCATGGAACGGCAACGTCATACAACGATGAAATGGAGTCAATCGCATTGACGCGTGCAGGATTGCAGCATGTACCCGTAAACAGCCTGAAAGGCTATTTCGGACATACGCTTGGCGCGGCGGGCGTTATGGAAAGCATTATTTCCGTACGTGCGTTGAAGGATGAAACGATTCTCAAAACTTACGGATTTGAAACGCCCGGCGTTACGAATCCGCTTGATATTACTGCAGAAAACAGAGTTACGGCAAAGCGACGCTGTATAAAAATGCTTTCCGGCTTCGGCGGATGCAATGTGGCGGCGCTGTTTACAAAAATTAAAAAACAGAAATTGGAAGCCGGAGATGCCATTCTCCACGCTCAACGGTTATGGTAAGTTATATAAAGTCATATTGCAGAATTGTTCCCGGATGCGTAGCGCTGAACGGGGATGTGTATTTCGAATCGGGAAACCGGGCGGCTGTGTCGTCACCGGCGGGGAATGAACCGTTCGCGATGCACGATTTCTTTTCTGCCGTATACGAACGCCTGCATATCGAATATCGTAAATTTTACAAAATGGACGCCCTGTCGAAGCTTGGTTTTCTCGCTTCCGAACTGATACTTAACGGTATCGACCTGTCGTTGCCGAAAGAAGAGACAGGCATTGCGTTCTTCAATTGCAGTGCGTCGCTCGAAACCGACCGGAGATATCAGCAGACAATCTGCGACAGGAATAACTTTTTCCCTTCACCGTCGGAATTTGTCTATACGCTGCCGAATATCGTGACGGGGGAAATATCCATACGGAACAAAATATACGGTGAAACGGCATTTTATATTACTCCCTGTTTCCGGGCAGACAGTCTGTGCGAAGCTGTTGAAAATATGATTCGTTTTGCAGGGATGAAATACGTTTTGGCGGGATGGACGGAAGTCGAGCCTTTTTCCGGCAAGCTCAGTTGCCTTATGGTTCTTTGTGAAGCGGGAAATACGGACAGGTCGCTCCCGGAAGCAGGCAAACGGCCGCTGACGGCTGCTAATCTGGACGGTTTATATGTCAACTATCGGAATTATTAATTTTTAAAATACAAAAATATGGATGAATTAATTTTAGAATTGAAAAATGAGATTATTAAAGTGTTGAATCTTGAAGGCGTCACCCCGGAAGATATTTCCGACGACGGCGAACTTTTTGGAGAAGGACTGGGACTTGATTCCATTGATGCGCTGGAACTTATTGTCCTGCTCGAAAAGACTTACGGCATCAAACTGAAAGACCCTGCACAGGGAAAAGAAATTTTCAAATCCGTTCGCACAATGGCGGAATACGTACAGGCGAACAGAACGAAATGAGAGTGGAGAATGGAGAGTGGAGAGTTAAAAATTCACTCTACTGATAATACGGTTATTGTGATGAACAAAGAAATCTATATCACCGGGGCCGGCGTTGTTTCTGCCATTGGAATGGGTAAAGCCGCTACGCTCGACGCTCTGGTTAACGGGCGAACGGGGGTGGAGCCGATAAAGTATCTCCGCACCTCACACACGGGTCTTCCCGTCGGCGAGGTGAAATACAGCAACGACGAACTTCGTGAAATGTTGCGGATTCCGTCGTCGGAGGCATTTATCCGCTCTTCGCTGCTTGCCATTCCTGCCGTAAAGGAAGCCATGGAGCAGGCGCGGCTCGACGACCGGTCGTCGCTGCGCACGGCATTCCTGTCGGGTATAACGGTTGGCGGTATGGATCAGGCCGAACTGATGTATTCCGATTTCCTGAATAATGATTCGCGAAACGATTATATCGAACTGAATGACTGCGGCGCATGTACGGAGCAGATTGCCGCTTTTATCGGCGGTTTCCGCATGGCGTCGACGATTGTGACGGCCTGCTCGTCGTCGGCAAACACGATTATGATGGGGGTCGACATGATAAAAACGGGACGGGCGGACATTGTCGTGGCCGGCGGAACGGAATGTCTCTCGCGCTATCACGTCAACGGCTTTAACACGCTGATGATTCTCGACCGCGAGATATGCAAACCGTTCGACCGCGACCGCGCCGGGATAAACCTCGGCGAAGGCGCCGGCTTCCTTGTGCTCGAGACGGCTGCATCGGCCGCACGGCGCGGAGTTGCCCCTATCGGAAAGATTGCCGGATACAGCAATGTGTGCGATGCATTTCACCCGACAGCTTCCTCCCCCGACGGATTAGGCCCGTACCTCGCCATGAAGGGAGCTATTGAAAACGCAGGATTGAAACCGGAAGATATCGATTACCTCAATGCGCACGGCACCGGTACGCCGAACAACGACCTGACGGAAGGTCTTGCGGCCATGAAGCTTTTCGGCGACAGCGTCCCTCCGCTTTCCTCCCTGAAAGCTTACACGGGGCATACGACGAGCGCCGCCGGCAGTTTCGAAGCCGTCGTGTCGCTGCTCGCCATTGAGTACAATTTCCTGCCTGTGAACATGAATTTCAGGAATAAGATTGAAGAGCATAACTTCTCCCCCGTGACGAACCCCGTGCCGGCGCGTCCGGTAAGGAACGTACTGTCAAACTCGTTCGGTTTCGGGGGCAATGATTCCGCTATTGTTTTATCTAAAATATGATTCGCCATGCCGGTATACATACAGTCAGCAAATCAAATATCAGCGCAAAAGCCGCTGTCGGACGAATGGTTCGATAACCCCGTTTATTACGGAGACAAACGCGTACCGACCGTCGATCCTGATTTCTCAGGTCATTTCCCGCCGTTGGCCGCGCGGCGCATGTGCGTGCTCCTGAAACGCGCCGTCATGATGTCGCGCCTGACGCTCAAAGCAGCTTCCACAGAAATGCCCGACGCCATAATCAGCGGAACGGGACTCGGATGCATCGAAAATACGGAGAAGTTCCTACATTCAATCATGGAGAACGATGAGAAATTCCTCCAGCCGACGTATTTCATGCAGTCCACACACAACATACTCAGTTCGTCGATTGCGATAGACCTGAAATGCCACGGATATAACAATACATTCGTAAACCGCGGGACATCGTTCGAAAACGCTTTGCTCGACGCCCTTATGCAGTTTGAACGGAAACGCATACGGACGGCGCTGGTAGGCGGATACGACGAGCTGACCGACGATTATTACAGGTTTTTCGAGCGAATCGGCATCTGGAATTTCGTCGCGGGAGCATCGCCGGAGGAAAAATGCTTCGCCGGTGAAGCCGCCGTCAGCATGCTGCTCGGCACGGATAAAAACGAGCATACGATATGCGAAATAAACGATGTGGAACTGCTGTTCCGCCCGTCGTACGAAGAGTTAGGCCATACGCTCGACGGGATGCTTGCAAAAGCCGGATGCCGGCTGTCCGACATCGACGCGGTTCTGACGGGACTTAATACGCACGCGGAAAACGACCGCGTTTACCGCGAAGTAACAGCCCGTTTTTTCGGTTCCCGTCCGGTTATGCGCTACAAACACCTGTTCGGCGAATCGTTCATGTCGTCCGCGTTAGGCGTATACGTGGCGGCGACCTGCCTCCGCAAAGGCCGGATACCGTCGTTTTTACTCGCCGGCAGCAACGCCGCCGGTATCGAAAACGTCAAACGTATACTTGTATACAGTCATTACAGAAACAAATCCCATTCATTTATACTTTTATCATCATGCTCAAACTAATATGCGCTTCGGTTATTCAGTGTGCGTTTCTCGCGGCAGGACAGGTTTTTCTTAAAATCAGCCTCGAGAAGTTCGAAAAGTTCAGCTGGACATGGAAATTCTTCCGCGATTTCCTCACAAACTGGTGGCTTCTGGCCTCCGGTCTTTCCATGGTTGCCGCATCGGTAATATGGTTTTACATACTGAAACATAACGACCTGTCGCTTGCCTATCCGCTTATCAGCATCAGCTACATATTCGGGACGCTTGCCGCCATCTTCATTTTCCACGAGACGGTTCCGCCCACCCGTTGGATAGGCGTCCTGCTCATCATGGCCGGCGTCGCATTCCTCACGAAGCCGGCCTGAAGCGCCGGCCAAATGGGAGAGAAGCGAACGCATGGTTGTCAAAACCCAGATGTACATGCCGGGATTAAACCTCTTCGATGCAAAAAAGTCTTAAAAGGGCGTTTTATTTATATATTAGCGCTAAATTTGAAGCGTTTAAACAAAAAAACAGTTGAATTTTTTATGAA
>JAITDQ010000127.1 GCA_031282485.1 Tannerella sp.
TGAGATAAAAATCAAGTCCCCCCTGTCGCATTTCGAAATACATATCCCCAATAATAGGGGGATAGCAGACGCAAAAATCCCGATTATTGGGGATTGCCGGTATGATATTTCCCCTCTACTTTTGCAGAAATTTTTGAAACGGACAGGTTGTCTCTAATTTAAACAATGTAGTAATTTACCTAAACAGTTAAAACAAAATGACTTTTATAAAATATTCGCATGTGAGATTTTCGGTAATAACGGTTTTTTTATGTCTGTTCATGAGTGCATCGTTTGCACAACAGGGAAGGCAGTCGGTTATTCGCGGAACGATAAAAGATGCAGACGGCGAACCGGTCGAAAACGCTAATGTGTTCATAAAAAACTCCCGGATAGGGACGCAATCCGACCGCAACGGCGATTTTTTCCTCCGCGTCGTTCCCGGTACGCTTACGTTTTGCGTACATTATATAGGATATGTGCCTTTCGAACAGCAAATCGAAATAAAACCGAACGAACACAGGCATCTTCAAATAAAACTCGAAGAACTGACCACCAGCCTGAATGAAATTGTGGTCGAAGCCAAATCGCCGGTGCAGCGCGTGAAGGAATCGTCGTTCAACGTGGTAGCCATTGATGCCAAAAGCATGCAAAATACGACGCTCGACTTGGCGCACGCCATGAGCCGGGTGTCGGGCGTAAAGATTCGCGAATCGGGCGGGCTGGGTTCAGACCTGCATTTCTCGCTCAACGGCTTTTCGGGACGGCATGTTAAGTTTTTCTTAGACGGCGTGCCGATGGAAGGCATGGGGGCGTCGTTCCAGATCAACAATATCCCCGTCAATCTGGCGGAGCGGATTGAGATTTACAAAGGCGTTGTGCCGGTCGGGTTCGGCGGCGACGCTATCGGCGGGGCGGTGAACATCGTGACGAATCAGAAACGGCGGACGTTTGTGGATGTTTCGTATTCCTACGGCTCGTTTAATACGCACCGTTCGTCGGTCAATGCGGGATATACGGCTAAAAACGGGTTTATGATCGAACTGAATGCCTTTCAGAACTATTCCGACAACAGTTATTGGATTGATAATGCCGTCAAGGATTTGGAAACGGGGCAAATCAACAGCAACAGGGTGGAACGCATCAAACGCTTCCACGATACGTATCACAACGAAACCGTCATCCTCCGCACGGGTGTTGTGAACAAACCCTTTGCCGACCGCCTGATCGTAAGCCTTAACACAGGAAAATCCTACAAGGAAACGCAAAACGGAGTGCGGCAGGACATCGTCTACGGCCAAAAACACAACAAAGGCGAAACCCTGATGCCTTCGCTGCAATACGTGAAACGCGATCTTTTCGTCGAAGGACTGAACGTAAACCTGACGGCTAACTACAACAAAAACCTGACCCACAACATCGATACGGCAACTTACGAATACAACTGGCGCGGCGAATCGAAATACAACAACGGGAAATTAGGCGAACAGAACTATCAGGACGCAAAATATGAAAACAAAAACGGGAATACGACGTTCACCGCCAACTACCGCGCCGACGAACACCATTCGTTCGTGCTGAACAGCGTCCTCTCGTCGTTCAACCGCAACACCCGCTCCACACCGAACGATGCGAACATCACGGCCACCGATACGATGCCCAAAACGTCGCTGAAAAACGTCGCCGGCCTCTCCTACCGGCTGAATTTCGACAACCGCTGGAACGTCTCCGTCTTCGGCAAGCATTACCTGCAATACAGCAAAGGCCCCAAAGATGTTTCGGCTGACACCGGCCACCCGAAATACGAAATCTTCAGCGAAACGTTCACCGCCATGGGCTACGGGATTGCCGGAACTTATTTCTGGAAAGATTTTCAGGGAAAACTCTCCTACGAAAAGACGTACCGTCTGCCGACCGACAACGAACTCTTCGGAAACGAGGAACTGGAACGCGGCTCGACCGGCCTGAAAGCCGAAAACAGCGACAACTATAACATCAACCTGTCGTACAGCAAAGATTTCGACAAAACGCATTTCGTTTACATCGACGCGGGCTACATCCTGCGCAATACGAAAGATTATATCCGTCGCGTCACGGACAGTTATTCGGGCAAATACTACGCTTCGCACATCAATCACGGATATGTGCGCAACATCAGTCTGGAGGGGGAAATCCGCTATTCGTACAGGAACATCATTACGGCGGGCGTCAACGCGACCTCGCAGAACATCCGCGACAATGAACCGGAAACGATGGGCATGTCGGCCAGCACCACCTACCGGGCGCGTATCCCCAACATCCCGTACTTTTTTGCATCCGGCGACGTGGAAGTCGTATGGCGGAATTTCGTCCGCCGGAACAATCATTTAAGTTTCGGATACAACAGCAACTACGTGCACGAGTTTCCACTGTATTCGGAAAGACACGGTTCGTCGTCGAAAAGAGTCGTGCCGAGCCAGTTCTCGCACGACGTCAGCCTCACGTACACGATTGCGAACGGACGTTACAACATCACGGCCGAATGTAAAAACCTGACCGACGAAAAGCTGTACGACAACTTCAGTCTGCAAAAACCGGGCAGGGCGTTTTATGTCAAAGTAAGATATTTCATGAATTTTTTTAACTGATAACAGGAAGTAGAATTTTAATAATTAACAAAATGAAGAAGAATGTATTTTTAAGTTTAATGGCGGCAACCGTTTTTTTTGCCGCATCATGTGATAAAAACAACGACGTCCCCGACAAGGTGGATGAAGAAAAAGGCTCCTACATCATCGCCGCATCCAGCGGCGAAGCATCCTATCTGTTGCAGACCGGCGAACTGAAAAGCGGCGAACTCACGATTGTAAATTCGGGACTTGAGACGGAAACAGGCACCGCCTGGCTGTTTCACGACAGGAAATATCTCTACCGGCTCGTGTACAACCAGGGAAATGCCGGAACAGGATCGTCGTATATCCTCAACGCAGACGGGAAACTCAGTGAACGGGGCGTCAAGTTCGAAATCACCAACCGCTTTACCACCTACGGCTCCTACGGCAAATATATCGTGACCGCAGCAGCCGGGGCTACCGACCGGAAGGATGCGGCGGGAAACGTTCAGCAGGGCGTCACCTTCACCATCCTCGATACGGAAGCCGAAACGCTGACAACTAAAACCATTTCTACCGAAAATTTCCTCGGCACGGGCGAATATACTACCTTTTCGGGAATCGTGGACGTGAACGGGAAGCTGTTTACGGCCGTCTGTCCGATTGGCGTCAGCGCCTACGGGGTAGCGCAGGGCGTGGCCGAAGCGGCTACCACAACTACGGCCTATCCCGACAGCGTCTGGGTGGCGATTTACAGCAATACGAATTTCGAGAATCCCAAAATCCTGCGCGACGACCGCCTGAGCTATGCAAGCTCGCGCTACCGTTCGCAGTATTATTCCAATATCGTCACCGACGACCGGAATAATATCTACGTGTTTTCGTCAAGCTACGACAGCCGGACAACGAAAAAATCGGGCGTCATACGCATCAAGGCGGGAACGGAAGAATTTGACCGGGACTATTATTTCGACATCCAGACGGCTGCCGGAGGAAACCACCTGTTTAAGGTATGGTACGTCTCGGACGATTATTTCCTGCTCCAGATGTACACGTCCGAATCCGTTTCCGCAATGGGCGACACGAAAAAGCTGGCCGTATTCAACGCCTCCTCCCGGACGTTCAACTGGGTAACCGGCCTGCCGGCAATCGATAATATCGGAAGCTTCGGAAGTACACCTTATGCCGAAGACGGAATCGTATACATGCCGATAGTCGCTGTCAGCGCCGACGGCGTCGAACCGGCCTTCCAGCCCACCGTTTACGCCATCGACGTCAAAACGGCTGTCGCCACGAAAGGCATAACCGTTACCTGCAACAGTATCGGCGCCGTAGGAAAATTGATCATGCCGTAAACCTGTCGCTGTTATGGTAAAAATACTGTTTGATTTCGTACAGTTTCTGTACACCACGCTGCCGCTGGTTACATGTGTCGCCGTCCTTACTTTATTGAGCGTTTTATTGTCAAAATCAATAAAGAAACATGCGACGGTCTATTATATCGTAACGGGACTGCCGTTCGTTTTGGTTGCAATCCCCTTTATCGGACGGATATTCGGCGTCGAGACATTCGGTTTCAACCGCATCCCGCTCCTCGGCGGAATCCTGAGGGATTACATACACGCAGGTACATTCGGATTCCCGCTGCTGATTATAATCATGTACATGGGCGCCCTTAATGTCAAGTTTAAATGGGTAAAAAAGCTGATGTCCATACGGAAAGAGCTGTCGATCATATCCGGGTTTCCCATATTTACGCACTCTTTGATCCGTGTAAGCAACAATTTCACCGGGCCGCTGGCGTACTTTACCCGTCACGACGAATATATGGAAACGGCAAGAGCGGCAAACGAAGCAGGCCTGTGGATAAGTAATTTCAGTTTTGTGCTGGGTATCGTACTGTTAATACTGTTCATACCCCTTTGGGTTACGTCGTTCGGTTCGGTACGCAAATGCATGAGCGGCACGGCGTGGAAAAAGCTGCAGAAATGCTCTTATGTTTTATATGCGCTTCTGTTTATTCATGCCGCGGGTATTCAAGCCGGCGGACTGCTCAACCCGAGAGGCGGCGGCGGAGGTCATGCGCAGATCGAAAACACTCAGGCGCCTGATAACAGACTTGCCGTGGAAAACGTCCGCGATCAAACCGACGAACGTGCGCGCGGAACCCGACCGGTACAGCCGGAAAACGTTTCCGCAAGTCCGAGTCCGGGAAGAGGCGGCGGCGGACGTGTACAAAGCATCGGATTTGCCGACATAAAAGTCAGTCCACGTGCAAAACAACACATCCATCTCATTTCACTTATCCTGATTTTCGGGTCTTATCTGTACCTCCGCCTGCGAAAAGCAAGAACAGACGGGTCAAAAAAGAAATCCCAAACGGCGGGAGAAATCGTTTAAGTGAATCTTATAAGACATTTTTGAGCGAAGGGCTGATATTTCGACAAGCTCAATAACCATATTTCGATAAGTTCAATAACTTTGCGGATAAGATCGATATTTCGACAGGCTCAATAACATTGCGAATAAGCTCAATATTTCGACAAGTTCAATAACCATATTTCGATAAGCTCAATAACCTTGCGAATGGAATGTATCACATCCGCTAAGCCTTAACGGGGCGGAATCTGTTTATCCGGATTCCGCCTCGTTTGAGGCTTTGGGTGTTGACAGCCGGCCATGACACAGGACGTTGCTCAATGTCGTCAATTTAAGGGCGAAACCCTTAAATCATTAGCCCGGCGGCATCGCCCCGGGAACCGTTTTCCGCCTTAAATGGGATGGGCGGATTTGCAAATGCGAAAAAGATAGTAAAAAATTTTTCATATTGCCGAAACTGCATTATATTTGTGGCTGTAAAAAAAAAACAGAGCGATGAAAGAAAGAAGATTAAATCCGCTGAATGATTTCCTGTTCATGAAATACATGGGCGAGAAAGGGGACGAAGAGCAGTTGCAGGCTTTTCTGAATGTCGTTTTGCACAAAACGGGCAATGACGGGATTGTGTCGGTAAAGATTCTTGATCCCCGTCTGCCGGCGGATATTGTCGGAAATAAAAACACGGTGTTGGATGTACGTGCAAAGATTGACAACGGCACGAAAGTAAACATCGAAGTCCAGCTCCGCAACGTGGGCAATATGGACAGGCGAAGTCTGTTCTACTGGAGCCGCGAGTACGTCAAGGGCATACGGGGCGGCGA